>DHIM01000267.1:0-1498 GCA_002403785.1 Clostridium sp. UBA4746 | reverse complement strand
GAAGAGGATATAGTATTTAGTTTATTATTCGAAATTAATTCTAATAAATTTAATCAAAATTTCATTATTCCAGCTATAGAAGAATTAATGAACTTAATAAATATTGATAGTGATAAACAAAAAAATCATTTCAGATTTTTAAAACTTATATTCAGTAAGGTCTCAATGGAATACGATCTTGACTATGAAAAAGAAAGATTTTCATTAACATTTCGACAATATCCAGAAAAGTACAATTCGTTAATAGAATTTATTGATCTGAAATATGCAGAGAAATATAATTTGCCTATATCTAGTATTTATAAAACGAACGACTATACTTTAATAAATGAAAATATAAATGATTCAGGTAATCTATTATTGGAAGATGTAGAAATTGATTCAGAACTGTTTTTTCAGATTTTGGGTCATAGCAATTTCCAGATAAGAAGTTTAGAATTTGCATCATCTTTATTGGAACACTTAAATTGGAAATATAAAGGGAATAAGTCGTTGGGCGAGATTTTAGACCAGTTTCCAAAAATGAATAAACAAATCATTGTTCTGTGACGCCAGTTGCAATTGGCTAGACATCATGGGCAATTCCTCGTCATCGACCGTCCCGCCACTGCTGAAGCGCACCACCGCTATTCAAAACGAAGAGCTGAACAGTAAGCCATTGCCGAACGTAAAGCAGTCAACAATTTGTCTAGATGAGGTGGTATAATCAGGTCTGGGTAGTGGGTTAAAATGTAATATGCATCAGCGCTCGGAGTCCATTTTGCATATTTTGATATTTAGTGGTTGAGATCCAGCGTGTCAACGGTTCATGTGAACTATATGAAGTCAATTATCCAAGTAACGTTCGGTTGGTGGAAACCTGGACCCTATATTAATCTTACAAAGAGGAGATTATATAATGGCTAAAAAGAAGCAAACGAAACAAATTAGCATCGAAGAAACCCTTTGGGACTCAGCTAATAAGCTGCGTGGTTGGTTTGGGTGCTGTACAAGTTACAAGTCCACCATGCCCTAAGTTTATTTTGTTGGTGAGTTGCTTTAATTGGTCAATTGAAATCCTCTGTTTCATTCATCTGATACCTCCATATATAATTCCGAAAGATATTCCACCTAGTAAAATCTATATGGGTATCCCGCTCTATGGATATGATTGGTCAGAGAGGGAAGGGACCCAAGTTATCAGCTATCAAAGAGCCACTGAGCTGGCAGGACGTTACGGAGCCCCGTTGCAATGGGATGCAACTCAACATAGTACTTATTTCCGATACGAAGCAGTGGGGGTTCGCCATACTGTGTATTTTGAAGATCCCCGTAGCTTAAAAGAAAAACTAGACCTTGCGTCAAGTATGGGAATACGTGGAGTAGCCCTATGGGAAATGAACCTTAGTTATCCTCTTGCATGGGAAGTACTTCGTGCTTACGCCAGTCGCTCTTAGATTAAGTAGGAGGTTTCAGAATGCGTATTCATTTCCATGGACATGCCTGTTTCAAAATTGAC
>DHIM01000216.1:15656-17760 GCA_002403785.1 Clostridium sp. UBA4746 | reverse complement strand
TATATTAAACTACAAGTCTACAGTTAAGTTCTATGGTTGTAAGCTTTCAATGGAAGTTATGGGCTTTAAAAAAGAAGAACTCCTTCCTGAACTACAGGTAATTGAAGCTACAGATTATCTAAAGGATGCACTTCAATCAGATATACAATTATTTATATAAGAGTAAATGCAACGCAAGCTACTGACACGAATCAATAGGATCTAACTTGGTGTTAGCTCCAATCCGTAGCTGAACACATTGTACGACGAGGGCTCAAACCAGAAGACGAAAAAATAATAGGTCCAGGTGGCATAAAAATGAAACGACCAACTCTATGGGCTATATTAGAAATTTTTAACGTTGGTATAGGTGTCAAGGTAATTTCTTTAGACGGTAAAAAGTATCGTTCATTGGCTTGTCCGCTCAAAGATAGTTATAAGAAGATACTAAAGTGTTTAGCTATCCCAGAGAATGTTTTTTGTTGGAATGAATAAATAACACAAAAAGATTTCAAGGAATTGTTGTGCCTTTAATATACCCTTTTAATTTTGGTGTACTTGGAATCTCGAAGGCTACCGCCTAAAAGAATTCGGAAAAATTTATAGTTAAATATCAAAAGTGACTACAAAAACTCGTAGTCACTTTTAAGAAATTTTATTTAAAAGCTGTTTCAAAAAACTTAAAAACAAATACAATGATTTTTTAATCTATTGTGCGGAGTATGAGATCTAATTGAATATAGATTATATTCTTTGAAATTAGAAAAACTAGGGGACTCCCTAGTTTTTCTAATTCATATTGGATTAAGCATATTATAAGGTAAAATATTTAGCTTTGCACAAGTAAATAATCTTAAAATAGTAAAGAGTACTTCCATAAATTTAAAGTAGCACTCTTTACTAAATAAAATTCTATATACCTTTACATTTTACATATTAGCCATTTTTCTGCATTCATCAGCACATTTGCGACATTCTGTAGCACATTGTTTGCAATGTTCATCTTTAAACATTTCACATTCCGTAGCACATTTATCACAAATAGTAGCACAGAGTTTGCAATGGTCTTTTGCTAATTGTCCTTCCATTGACATAAGTGAAGATGACATTTGGCACATTTGTGCACATTCAACAAGCGTACTTATACAGTTCTTTCTTGCTGAAACATCAGGTTCATTTAAACATGCTTTAAAGCATTCATAACATGTTTGCTCGCACCTGTTACATTCATCTATACATGTTTGGTGTTTGTTTGTTGCCATACCCATTTTATTAGCCTCCTCGAAAAATAATATATACATTCATTGAGTATGGTTTGCAAAAAACATAATACCTATACTAAAGTTAATTTTATTTTAACAAAGCCATGTTTTTATTAAATATAACTGTTTTATTTTTACCATTTTTCTTTGCATACAATAGTGCTACATCACATGCCCGTATTATTTAATCAATACACATTGACTAGTAGTTATCATGTATAAATGATAACTTTTGTCTTTAATATTCTTTTCTGAAGACAACGATCACTTTTAAAAACAGTCACAATACATATATTTCCAGTCACCGTATTCTAGTATTTACACCTTAACCCTTTCATATAAGTACTTTGAGCGCTTATATGAAATCATAAATATTAAATCGGTATTTTTATAACGCAGAAAAAAATCATAACAAAGTACAAGAATTTTATTGTAATAACCTTTATAAATGACTATTATATGTATTTAAAATAGTAAATCCTGTCTTGTGGCTGTTTTTTACACGAACCGTTTCCGTATGCCTAATCATTCCTATGAGTGCAAGTAATAAATCAACAATTTTAGAAATAAAAAAGAGGGGTAGCATACGCAAAAATGATATTTTGTACGTTAAGAAAAACATAGCCCCATAAATGTAACGATTTAGGCTGTAAAGTGCTTAGTTTAAAAATTTAAATCTTCTAAATACCCATTTCAATTTAAATTAAATTTATGATGTCCTAAAAAATTAATATTTTCCCATCAAGTGAGTGGTTATTACTATCATAAACTCACTCCTAAAAAGTGTCCCAGAGGTCACAAAATCAATGTACTCTATTTATAATATATCAGATAAAACAATACATTCAAATATACAATAAGAA
>DHIM01000216.1:12933-15436 GCA_002403785.1 Clostridium sp. UBA4746 | reverse complement strand
TTTAAAAATTTGAATTCATAAAAATAGTTAGATCTATGAATTCAATAAGTAAAATAATTGAATTTATGTAATTATAGTTTCATTAACGTACGAAATATCATTTTTGCTGACGCTACCCCTGTATAACGTTTTATTTACTGATAAATCCTCTTGGTGACATGGCTACTTACAATTGACAAAAATACGTTAGAGTATATTAAATCGTTGTTTTGATTAGTTTTAATCATTAACATTAAAAAATGCATAGATAACGCAAAAGGTAACCCCTTTTACAGAGTTACCTTTTGGCTTACTTTTTTAAACAAGATACAAAAACCGCCGCTAAAAAAATTTGAGCTGTCCAATTAGCAATGGAACCTATATTCCCTAATAAAAGGTTAAAATCAACAACCACTATGTTGTAATACAAGCATATTACTAATACGGATACGAAAGCGACACCTACTTTTAGATGCTTCATAATAAAACCTCCTAATAAATAATCTCTCGAATTATTCATCGGATGTAGAATCATTTTTACATCTTTTGCTGTCAATTTTATAATCTTTTGTAAATAAATTTCTAATCTTAAGTAGATATTTAAATTATTGACAGTTATAAAATAATTATTCAGTAAGGTTGATATATTAAACACTTACTCTATAAATCTCGTATCATGGTGTCATTGATACTTTCACCAGTAAAGGTGTATAAGTGTTCGTTTGAAGTAAATATATTAAATGAACTAATTATATGTATATTCGCCATCATATAATGCCACTTTGAAGGCTATTAGTTAGTGTTCGTCTGCGGTATACTTTATATGAACAAGTAATTTTACATAATTTATAAAATAGTTAACGAACATCGTCTTTAAATACAACTAGTACAGTTTTAAATATTATTTTAAAATCCATAAGTAACGATGCCTTTCGTGTATATTCTAAGTCATAATTATATTTTTCTTCAAAGCTATTACCTGCCCTGCTGCTAATTTGCCACAAACCTGTAAGTCCAGGTTTTACAGTTTTAAAAATCTCATGTTGTTCTTTATTTAATTCTAGTTCATATGGTAAAGCTGGTCTAGGTCCAACTAAACTAAGATCACCTTTTATAATATTAAATAATTGAGGAAGTTCATCTAATGATGTTTTTCTAATAAATCGACCGACTTTTGTGATACGTGGATCTTTACTAGCTTTAAATATTGGTAAACCATCAAATTTTAATTTATTAGTTTCTGCTGGTAAATAAATAGTCCTGAATCTATATATAAAAATTTTTTTGTTCAATTTACCAATTCTAATACTTTTGTTTATAATCGGGCCTTTAGACTCAAATTTAATAGCTATAGCTGTAGTTATAAAAATCGGAAGTAATACTATAATGCCACATAAAGAACCTATTATATCAAATAACCTTTTAAAAAACTTATAACAATAATTACTATTAACAGAATCATTATAAGAATCTTTTGAAATACTTTCAATATGTCTATTTGTATTATATTTAACCATTTACAACTTTCACCCCCTCTTCTTTTATTTTAATTAGACTACTGAGAACTTTAGAATCATTCAAATATGAAATAATAGAATCTCTACATTGCAGGAGGTCGTCATACTGAATCCTATGAATTCCTGCAATATCTGATACAGCAGGGCCTTTACTTCCATTTTTAGCAAGAAGTATCGTAATGTTCCCTAACATATATGCAAGTCCTAGCTCAAACATAACATTTGGGTTTGCATCTGATATTTCAAAAATACATATAGGAGATTCCTGTATTTTATAACATATTTCACACGTTATATGGTAAGGTTCGTAGTGTTTATCTGGGAAAAACGGCTTTAATTTAAATGTTTCTAAGGCTTCAGTTATAGCTGTCTTAATACTAGAATTACTATAATATTCACTCTTAAATTGATATGCAATAAAGACTTCATTTTTATTTTTACATATCTTTTGATTGCAAGTTTGTCCTGTTATTGGACATCTAATATTAGATAAATTAATATTTATTTTATTATCACTAGGCATTGATAATAAAATATTTTGAATTTCTTCAAGTATTGCTTTGGCCTTTGAAATTTCTTTCAACAAGTTAGATTTTGTGTTAAGTAACATTGATAAATAAGCCAAAATATCTTCCCGTCTTAATTCACCTTTAACATATTGTTCATAAATACTTTGTCTTGAATTAATAATATCATTCCAAATGATCTTAGCAGAATTGATATTATCAATTAATGAGTGTAGATAATTACAGACTTTTGTAATATAAGATGTTACATTATTTTTATTTGTCTTATTTTCTGAGAATAAAAGCATTAAACTACTAAATAAATCTGAAAAAGACATATCAAACCAAGTGCTAATTCTATATACTTCATTATGGTCTATAGGTGCTATTATAAAAGGGCTATTAGAGTCTTTTGAGCATGCGACTATTTCTTTAAACATTTTATCTACTGATAATTCAATCTCGCTTATCCTTAAAATGATTTTCTTAACAGACATATAT
>DHIM01000216.1:0-12716 GCA_002403785.1 Clostridium sp. UBA4746 | reverse complement strand
ACATATATCTTTCACCCCCTTAAATTTAATATATTTCATTATTTATATTAATAATCAATAGGAACGGCAATAAACAATATATTCATACCGCTACCGTACTTTTATACTATTATCTACCAACTATTTCATGTCTATTTGAATCATATTTATAGTCAACAATTTCTCCATTAATTATAAACTGAATCGCATCCTCAATTATAGAAACGGGGGCAATAAACCATTCTCTTGGAGTGTGTCTGCAACCATTTTTATCAAAAACATCTATATTCAAACAAGAATTACCGAAGAAGTTATGTAACAATTGCTCAAACTTATGAGGATTCATATTATAACATTTATAAACTGAAACAATGGAAACGGGCGCCATGAGGTATGTTGGTTCTTGTTCTGCATTTCTAATTCTTTCTTCTACTGTCATTATTGAAAAACCGATCTTATATAAATTAGGTATTTCTTTAATTTCAAGATTTTCACTTTTTGATTTCAGAATATAAATAAATCCATTTTCTTTATCTTCTTCAGAAATGTTATTAAAAGAATCCAGCAATTTATCATCATGTTCTGTAACCCGTCTACCATTTTTGTAGAGTTCGGCAGATAATGAACGACGTAGCATATCTGATTCAGTCCCATTTTCAAAAATACAACGCAAGCGAGCATTTTCTCTACCTTTTACCCTTTCTATTTTACCAACATCAGCTACCAAAAGAAGTAATCCTTTAAGGATGAAAAAATATCCTTTTTTTATTTGTTGCTCCTTTTTAAAAGGATATAATTTTCGTTTCCCTGAAGTTAAATCCGACTGACATTGTCTAAAAACATATTGATAACCTTCAAAGTCTTTACATACCTTTCTGCTCCCCACATAATCAGGCATTGTAGTTACTTTTGGAACATGTTCCAAAGTGAAAATGCTCTCGGATTCACTATTTAAAATCCCTAAAAGATCATTTTTAAAAATATCATTTATTGATTTAACTTCTTTTTCCGTCTTATTGTTTAAAAGACTATATCGATCATATTTAAATAATAAGTCCATTTTAGATTGATTTTCACGAATACCTTTTAATCTATAATAAAGAGATCTTTCAGCTACACCGTTCCCCTGTTCTGGTTCTTTGTTGTTATTTTCATAAAAACTTAAAATTTCTTTGTATGATGATACTAATCGTTCCTCTTCATTGTTAGTATGTGACGATTCAGGTTTTGAATCAAGCAGACCAAACAGATCATCTTCAAAAATATCAAACAGTTTTTTATTGTTATCCATTTTTATTCATCTTCCTCTTTTTATCTTTTAAAAAAATTATGGCTTCAGCCATTCTTTTTTCTAATAAATCTGATGACTGAATATTGGGGTGTATGTTATTTATTTGTATAAATTTATTTATTTTAGGCCAAAGTAAAATTGCTTCTTCTTCACTCATTTGAATACGTGTAGCTTCAATTGTTTCTTGTATAACTTTTAAAACTTGGGTGGTAACAGATTTAGATAGAATTTCAAAAGCCTTTTGAAATGGATTTATGCTGTCAATTAAATCAATATGCAAATCATCGATATTTACAAATTTACCAGCCATTCTTATAAATCGTTTATCTCCCGTCTCCTTGATTTCGCCACTTTTAATTACCGAATCAACTACAACATGTTGGCGTACTTCCTCTACTTCATCCACCGATAAATCAGGATACCTTATCTGAATTATTTTTGGTATTAATACCTTATTAATAACTTCAGGATCAATATTCCCAGGAATAGCTTTGAGCATCCTGTCATCTTGCAGAATACTTGCTTTAAGGTCATTCAAATCTGATTCAATAATTTCTTTCACTCTATTTGAGCTAGGCTCTTTCAACCCCCTTATTTTTAGTTCACCTGGTTTTGCTTCATCATCATCTGATAATTTAGTTTTAAATTTAAAACTAGGTGCAAGTACTTGTTCCATAAGTAGAGACGCTGTAATTGCCTTTAGCATATTATTTACCGAAAGCTTTACCAAATCATCATTTGCATCAGGTTGTGCTATTAAATTAGTGAATTGAGCATGAATTTTATTGCTGCTATCCCTTGTACATTTTCAAAAATCCCTGTATCCTCAGCAAAAAAACAAAACAGTACCCGAGATAAGAACACATTCAAACTGTGAACTTCGTCATCTGTCATAGTTGGATTTTCTTTTTTAATTTCATCATATAGCTTAGCCATACGTTCTGCGGCCTTAATATCAGCTAAATTTTCATTTTGAAATTGAGCCTTCTCCATTCCTGCCCAAGGCAAAAAAAAGTCGTAATGATTTGTAATTTCTTCTATTTCAATATCAAGTGTCTCACCCGTTTTGGTATCGACAGCTAGTAACGTCTTATAATCTGTGACTATGATAAATCTTGGATCATGTGCTAATGATTTGGAATCATTTCTTAATGAATCAATTGTTTCATGAAGGTCTTCTTTATAAATTTCTTTAAATAAAAGTTTCTTCTTCCATGCTATTTCTCCTTGTATTTTTGAAAGGTTCAAGTTACCTTTTTGAATCCTAGTTATTGAGGCTTTTGGGAGCCCATAAGAAAGTAACAAGTCATAAATAAATGTGTTCTTGTTAAATGATTTGATAATCTCTTGAATGTTATCCTCTATTTGAGCTATATTCATATTAATCCACCTCTTTATTTCTGCTTTTATTGTTCTATTTTATATATTCTTCAAATTCATCCAATATCCTCTATTTTATACGTTCCACTAACTCCACCCAAAACTATAAAAACCAATCATTAAGTTTATAATATTTACTTTCTTAGATTAAAAGTGTAGTGGAAAACAAAAGTTTATTGATACACTTAGTATTCTTTAAATTAACTAAAAAAAGAACATTTCTGCTCTTCTATTAGATTCCTCCTGTTAATTACACTATTTTATTGAATCATTGTTATTTTGATATTATTTCTATACCATCTTCTGTTACAAGAATTGTATGCTCCCATTGTGCCGAAAGTGCTCCATCAGCTGTAAATGCTGTCCATCCATTATCCTCATTTATAAATATTTCATGACTTCCACCATTTATCATTGGATCAATTTACAATACAATCTTCAGCCTCTTTATCATTTCTTAAACCCTTAAACACTGGTTGTCTTAATGAGCCGTTGGAAGTCCTCATCATAAATCTTACGCTACAAAGATTCGTCTTTCCTTTGAATCCTTAGCCTCAAAGGTGTAATATTTCCTTTAGTATCTATTACAGAAATAACCTCAATTGGCTTTGCAACCACTTTCATACTATTACCCCCCTGCATAGTAATAAGTAAAATCTTTTAAATTCATTTTGTTCCTGAATGTCTTCTAATAAGAATTTCGTATATTGTTTAGTAAGCCTATGAAAGCAAGATATATAGCCAAAGTTTGTATTTTGCATATAAAACGAACTTTATTTCGTCTACCTTCATTATCATAATCCTCAATTCCAGTAAACTCTTTTCTTAATTCCTCTAAATCTGTTATAGATTGTTCAAATATGTGACCAAGTATTTCCACATTAATTTCATTTGAAAATTTATAATTAAATATTATTATATAAAGTTAGTTTAACTAACTTGTATGGAGGCAAAAAATGGCCCTATATTATTGCTAATAATGGTGTCTAATTGAGAATATACACTCCCTTTATGCATATTTATCACTTTTCACATTACATTCAAAGTAACAAGTAAATTTTTATATTACATTCAGATTATTGATACATACTTAATATAATTACACATATTATTTACAAATTATTAAATTTATTAGATAAATAAGAGGAATTTTGGTGCAAATGTAGAATATTAACAATAGACCGTTAAAAAGCGGTAGCAACGGGAAATAGACTTGAGAATTCACTGATGAAAAAAAACAATAAAATATTAATAATGGTTTTATGAATAACAAAATCGAAAAAATATTGTAGGTGATAACCTATAGTAAAATGGAAGAAGGGGAAATATGGAATTAAATGCATTAGAAAGTGAGATGTTAATCGATATTTATGATGCTGATATGATGCCAGATATGCCATTTGAAATCGAAAATTATAGATTAACAGAGGAAGACCCAAAAAAGAAGAAACAAGAATTTGTTTTCCATTTAAAGAAATTAAAAATGTTAGGCCTTATAAAATATGAAGAAAGAGAAGTCTTTGTAAAAGGCGGAAGTCGTAGTACTAAATATAATAATAATGTAACTATAATTTGTGAGGATAAGATACATATAGATTCTAAAGGAATAAAATTAGTAGAGGGGTATAATTACAGTAATTCAGAAATTAAAGAAAAACATATTATAAATGATTAGCTGAGACATTAAAAAATAAATCTAATCTATTATTCGAGGGTTGTTTTAATATTATATTATTTTTATCATGAACACTTATTGCAAAAGTGTTTATAAACAAATGTCGTGAAATCGATAAATAACAAACTTATAAATAATTACAAAAAAGTAAAAAAGCCTATATATAGACAGGCTTTTTTACTTTTTTGTAAAATGTATATTATCACAAAACTAAACTAACTGTAAATAAGTTATATTTATTCGCACTTCAACGTTAACGTTTACAATCGGTTAACCGTTACTAAGCAATAGATTATGTAGTGCTTATCTTGTTAATTTACTTGTTGATTGCCCACAATTACTATTAAATTGATTTCTCGAATATCCTTTTTAGAAATCCTTTTTGTGGTTCTTTAACATCCATCTGCTCTTCAAGTTGTTTTGTTTCCTGCGGTAGTCTTAATTGTAATATCTGGTTGTTTTTATTTAGTTCCTGCTCCTGCTTCAACCTTTCGTTTAATTCGTGTATTATTAAATTTTGTCCTTTTAACTGCTCTTCTAATAGTTTCAATACCTCTTTATTAAAACTTAGATCTTCTGTATCTGTTGCGGTTTCATCATTTAAGGTACTATATGTAGATTGCTCTTTTAAGTTCTCTTTTAATTCATATTTAATTAAGTTAAAACCTACCTCGTCAACATAGGTAACACCTAGTTTTTTGGATATATGATCTTTTAATCCTTTTAACTTTAATTTTTTATATATAGATACTTTACTTAAACCAATTAAATTACTAATCTGTGCAATCGTATAAACCATGTTGGTATACCTCACTTTCAATATAATTAGGTTAAAATTGTTAAAACTCCTTAAGAATAATAAACTAATTTTTTTAATTTAATCAGTAATATTGGCTTCACTTAGATTCTTAAATGCTTTGGCTACCCTTATCATTGTCCTTATTTGTGGGATTTGTTGGTCGTCCCCCTTTTTACTAAAAATTTAATCCTTATAATTTGAAAGTGTTGTGATTACATTTTGCAAAGCTCCATCTACGGATTTAAAAGTATTCTGAATTTGTTGTTTATTTTTAGGGCCTTCTACTGAACTGAGTGCATCGTTCAAACAACTTTTCGCATTTTGAAGATAATATGCTACCTCTTGAATATATTGCTTAGTATTTTTTGTCATCATTAAAAATCACCTCCTTAGTGAGTGTTTTAAAAGATATTTGGGTACAATTCAGCATTAGTACAATATTGTTCACTAAAAAAAGATATAACTTTGGTTTTTTTAAAAAATGTGGTTACTGCTCTTGATTTTCTATTGAAAAATGGAAATGCAATATATGAAACTGCTAAAATATTGGTAATGACTAAGAGGGGTTCAGCTACAAATGATACACCTTAACAATTCTTTAACATCATGTATCCCCCCCTAATTAACAAATCTAAAAACTCAATGTTGTCTTTTCCAAAAGCTTCTATTATAGAAGTATCTGATTTTTCTATTGTTAACGCATCCCTTTTGATTTTAATATAGTTTATATGGTATTAAATAATGATTATATGTAACTGACTTGGTGTTAGTTTATTTAAAATATTTTTTTGCATGACTCCATTCAATAATAAAGTTAATGTTAAACAAGACCTACATAAACTTAATGTTTTTATCAATTTGTTTTTATATTAAACAACGCATATATTTTTATATATTATAACCTAAAAAGCAACAATTTACATCTTTTTTAGTTACATTAATAAATTTTCATTTAAATATATAATTAATAACTTGGTATACACTGAAACTAATTCACTATATTTATTTAATGTTTTAGAAAAATCAGCAATATGTGATCTATTGTTTAATTGAGTACATAAATAAATGACAAGACTAAGGAAAAAATTCAGCAACTTTATTTCAAAGCATATGATGTAAGTAGTAACTTAATAGAAAAGTTACCGAAATAGCTATCAGATACGAAATAACACTTGTTTAGATTCAAGTGTTATTTCTATTTTACAATTAAATTCGATTACTTGTTCCTTAAGGTTTAGATTATTGCTTTTTAGTGTAAACTTTGGGTCTGCCCTCCTTAAATTCTTTTATAGTTTTGGCAATTGATTTACCATAACTTTATTCTTAGTTAAAAAAATGGGACTTGACTATGAGAGTGCAGGATTTGCAGTAATGCTTATTGCATTATCATCAATTCCAGGCTCTTTTGCTGGGGGGCAAATTGCAGATCATATTGGACGCAAAAAATCTTATGCTCTCTTTCAATTTACTGCAGGATTTTTCTTGCTATTATGTGTATTCACTAGCACACCCTAAATAATTATAACACTTGTTTGTGTATCTTCATTTTTCAATGGGGGTGTTCGCCCAATTATGTCATCAATTATAGCAGATGTGTTGCCAGCTAAAAAGAGGCAGATTGGTTATTCAATATCATATTTAGGAATTAACTTAGGAGCGGCACTTGGACCACTTGTAGCCGGATTTTTATTTAGCCATTATATACCACTTATATTTATAGGCGATGCATTTACTTCATTAATAGCTGTTATTCTAGTAGTATTAAATATAGAAGAGACATTACCGGACTACAAAAACACTAAACATATTAGAAATGAAGAAAAAAGTGAAGAGGGCAACGTATTTACGATATTGTTAAAACGTCCTAAAATTATTGCTTTTCTAATTATTAATATCTTCCTAAGCTTTACCTATACACAGAACGTCTTTTCATTACCTATAATGTTAGATCATGTTTTTGGTAGTAGTGGAGCAAGAAATTATGGAATCCTTATAAGTTTTAATGCTATAACTGTTCTTGCTATGACTATTTTTGTAACAAATAAAATAAGAAAGTGGCATCCATTAAATGCAATTGCAATGGCAGGACTTTTATATGCAATTGGATTTGGAATGATTACCTTTATTCATTCAATGCCATTATATATTATATCAACGCTTATATGGACAATTGGAGAAATTATGAATGCGACGAATTTTGGAGTATATATAGCAAACAATACCCCCCAAAATTTTAGAGCAAAACTTAATGCAGTTACATCATTAAGTTTTGCAATAGGAGCGGCTCTTGGCACGTCACTTATGGGTCAATATATGGACATCTTAGGAGTTAAGGCTGTGTGGCCACTGGTTTTCTTTTTATCGCTGATTGGAGCTGCAGGAATGTATATTCTAAAAATCAAGACAGAAAAAAAATTATCTGAATATTCGAAAAACATCTTTACAACCTTGTTTTAATATGTTAGTATATAAACAAGAAGAAGTTAATTCTTCTGAAGAAGATAATTCTTCTTACAAATCCTAATTCATTAATTCAAGTTATAAAATGATCTCTCATTTAATAAGTACAAATTATATAAGAATTAAGGTTTAAAGAGTTAAGAGTTAAGAGTTAAGTATGATATTTGAATTGTTTTAATTATAGTCAATGAAAAATTAGTATTAATGTAATTTAAACAACTGCAATAGAAGGGAAGGTGCTTTATCACAGATATAAGAAATGAATTAGGGTTTGTTTAACAGTCAATTTATATATAATATATAAATTGACTGTTATAATTTTTTGTGTTATTTTACCACTCTCTTCCGGGATCATCTGCCATTGAATTAACTGTACCTTTAGGATATAGGACAGAATAGTGGTCCATTAGTGGATCAGTGTTAACATTTGATGGTATTGGAAAAACTAGCAATAATTTATATTCTTGACTAGCCACGTATCCAATAATTTCTTGTCCATTAGATTTCACATCATATGTAGGAGTTCCAAAGGTCGTTTTCACCATAGAAAGAGAAATCTTACCTAATGAGTCATCAAAGGATCTTACTTCAAAGATTTGAGAACCCTTGTTGAATCCAAAAACTAAATTGTATTTTGAAAAGGTGGCATAATTTCCCTTGGATTTTGGTACCCAATCAGTTTTGTCTGGTTTACCTAACTTTTTCTCAACTGTCTCAATAACAGTGGTTTTAGCAGGGAACTCAGAATTAATGACTTTACCTTGTTTTGCTAACTGCGTAATATTTGTAAGAAGTGTTTTCTGTGAATCATTTCTTAATGATGTAGTAGTATTGCCTGAAGAAGAATTATCTTTTTCAGAAGGTGTCTTCACATCAGATGGAGTTGTACTTTTATTTACAGGTTTAGAAATACTTGAGCATCCTACCATAGTTGTTAAGATTAAAGCTGGCACAGCAAAAATGATTGCGACTTTTCTAAATGATGATATCATAATAGTTCTCCTTTTGTTTTATTTAACGAAAAACATAAACTTAAAACAATCAAATATGATTTTAAAAGCAAATGATGTTAACTAATAATAGTATGCCTATATTTTTCAACTTCATAAATAATATTGTGGTGATATAAATTAAAATCAAATAGTCTTTCTTAAAAAAAATGGGTTAATCACTTTAAAAGCGATTAGCCCTAACAATATTTTCTGCAAAAGCATAGATTTTTAATTCTGATAATTCATAGATACTAGTTTTTACACCTTTTACTTTACTCATAACAAATTTTTCAAGGAAGTTTAATTTTTCCATATCAATTTCAAAGCCAAAAACATCTTTAACTATGGCATGATCAAAAAGAAGGGGTGGAAAAGCTAATGTTAATTCCTTACCCAATAAGGCTTCATCCTTTTCGCCAGCACAGATGAATAATCCTATTCTTTTTTCTAAAAGAAGTGGTAAGTTGTTAGTTATAAAGTTTGAAAGCTTTTTTTGAATTTTACCAATGTAAATAGAACCACCTAATATTATGTTATCATACTCTTCAAGTCGCGAGGCTGGCTCTAGCATGATGTTTACTATAGACACATCACCTGTTAGTCTAGATTTCAGCATATTTGCTGCTTTTTCAGATGTTCCATGTTTGGTAGAATAAACTATTAAGGTTTTTATATTGACTCCCCCTTCATATATATCTTCTTATATAACCAGATTCTAGGCCTGCTTTTCTTGTTATTAAGAGAAGTAAAAGAAATATAGCAATTTATTTGTTTTATAGCTCAAAAGGTACCCATTAATAATGAGTACCTTCTTTTATTTATAAAATAATCTTTGGAATAATCCTTTCTTTCTATGCAAAGCCTCTTCGGCTTCTGTTTTAGCTCTTTGTCTTTCAAGAGATTGAGTTAGAGTGTTAACCAATTGTATATCGTGTTCTTTAATAGTTTCGGGTAATGACAACACGATTTTATTTTTCTCTTGTTCTTGTTTAAATAGGACTTGTGTATTCTCTAATAATTTATTAATATTATAGAGTTGACCGTCCTTTACAGTTAATTGTTGTTTAATAAACTCAATATTACTTTTAAGTATTTCAATCATATCTTCTTTTATTACAGTAACAGCTGTAGCTGCCACTTCTGATTCTGCTTCTGCATTTTGATTATACTTTAGACTTTGTTTAATTGCTTCTAGGCCTTTTTCGTCCACACATGTTTTACCATTATGGGTTATTATAAAAGGTTTTATTTCGGGTAATTTCATTTTAGCATAAGCGGTTACTTTACTGATATTTAAATTTTTAGCAATTTTAAATGCATCATAAATCATTATACTCGCCTCCTAATTATCTATAGATAGTATTCTCCATTTATTTCCATATTCCTTTATTAAATAAACTAAATTTAATTAAAATTAATTATAATTTTGTAAAATCCATTTAAATGCTAACCATATTGCTTAGGAATGTACTGAGAACGTTGATTTTAATGGAACTAAGTCTTAGTTAATGTTGTTGTTAAATTTAACACTAATATTTTAATAAACACAATAAAGGCTACTATATAATTATTAAAAAGATTAGTTAAAATTCTGTATTTCTAAAAAGTCAAATAAGTATAAATTTTAAATAGTGAGTGATTTTATGCGAGAAATGAAAGATAATAAAAGTATAATGCATTTTATAAATAAAATTTATTTAGCAGTATTGATAATTGGTCTTAATTTATCTTATTGGTCAATAAACAGTTATAAGTTAACAGTTTATTGACCAATTACGTTTATGGAAAATGTCATTTTATTGTATATTAATTGACAAATTATTAAATTTACTTTATCATTATTGAAAATGACGGTGTAATATTTTATTGAATTATATTATAGAAAATAGTTTATTATTTAAAAAGTTTACTTTAATGATTGTAGAATATTTGTATGAAAATTAATGTATCCTGTGTTCAGATGAGACCTGAAAGGTATGATGTTAAGGGAAACATCAATAAAATGTGTGAATTCATAGAGAAGGTAATGGAGGGAAATGAGAACACGGATTTAATAGTTTTCCCTGAGCTTTTATGAATGTCATGAAGAGTTTCATAAGATGGCAGAGGTTGCATGTGAATCTTCTAGTATATAGATAATTGACTTATGAGCTATTAGTAAAGTAATTATTCTATAATAAAATTCAATAAAAATATAAATGAGATAGTTTTAGTTTTGATATAAAATAATGAAATGAAAAACATTTTGGAAGTAATTCAAATGAAAGAAGCTAATTAAAAAAAGGACAATCTAAATGTTCTTAAAATAGTTGCATTGTGGATGATTTTGTCATTGAAATTCTTTTACATAAAGCATGTCAAAAAAAGAAAGCATATGGATACAATACTTGTTAATTGTTTCTATATTGCTATTATTACTTATTAAAATTTATTCGATTTTTAAGGAGGAAGCTCTTAATGGAAGAACAAAATCAAGACGGTCAACAGGTATTTAAACGTACTTTAAAATTACATCACTTAACTTTATTTGGTCTGGCTTATTTGGCACCAATGATTATATATGGGATTTATGGTGTTATTTCTACAGAGACCCATGGCGTCGAATCAGCTGCCTATCTTGTTGCATTAGTGGCTATGACTTTCACTGCTCTTAGTTACTGCCATATGGTAAAGGCATATCCTGTAGCAGGGTCCGCATATACTTATACTCGTAAATCAATCAGCCCCCACGTGGGCTTCATGGTGGGCTGGGCAGTCATGTTGGATTATGTTTTCATTCCGATGGCAATTTGGCTCATTGGAGCTGCCTATTTTAACGCTGCTTTCCCAAGCATCCCGACATGGGTGTTCGTTTTAGCCTTTATCTTCATCACGACTGCAATCAACATAATCGGGATCAAGATTGGTGCACAGGTAAACGTAATTATGGTATTGCTACAACTTTTGGTCATTGTAGCTTTTGTCGCTTTTAGCGTTAAAGCTGTGATGCATGGCATGGGCACAGGAACCGTGTTATCAATCAGTCCTTTTTACAACAAAAATGTTCCGTTTAGCTTTGTGATGGCAGGTGCAGCTATTGCCTGTTATTCATTCCTGGGCTTTGACGCTGTTACTACTCTAGTTGAAGAGGCCGTTGATCCATTAAAGAATATTCCTAGGGCTATCATGTTAACCACATTGATCGGAGGTTTGATTTTCATCGTGGCCTCATACACTACCCATCTTGCTCACCCTGGCTATGCTTATAAAAATGTAGGATATGCTGGATTTGAGATTGCCAAACAAGTTGCACCACCTATATTCTCTACTATTTTCATGATCGGCATGATTATCGCGCAGTTTGCTTCGGGTATTTCGGCCCAAGCTAGTGGTTCTCGATTGATGTATGCGATGGGGAGAGATAATGTACTGCCTAAAAAAATATTTGGCGTACTCAGCGACAGGTTTAATACCCCGGTCACAAACATTATCATCACGGGCATGATTGCATTGCTTGCGCTTAAACTCACTGTCGCCACATCTACTTCCTTTATCAATTTTGGTGCTTTCATGGCATTCACGTTTGTGAATATTTCGGTAATTGCCCATTACTTCATCAAGGGAAAGAGACGTTCATTCAAGGATACTGTTCTATTTTTGATTTTTCCGTTGATTGGTGCGATTTGCTGTTTCTATCTGTTGACGAACTTAGACAAAGATGCTTTGATTTTGGGATGCAGTTGGGCCGCATGCGGTTTCATCTATCTAATATTCCTGACTAAAGGGTTTAAAGTAAGCCCGCCGGGTGATTTATCAATAGAAGAAATAAGAGCACAATTTGTTGATAAAATAGAAAAAGTGGTGTAATAGCAAACGAAGGAAAAATTGAAATGAAAATAGAAAATATACAGGAAAATCTGAGAAGTTTCGTTTACAGGGGGATTCTATTGAAGAATAAGTTTAACTATTAAATGACAAGTACAATAAAACATGAGCCACATGATGGATAGTAATTCTATTCCATTCATGTGGCTTTAAAACGTAAACTTTCCGAAGAACTTTTTAATGTGTATATAAATAAAAGAATAGTTAATATAATCCGAGAAATGAATTTCAAGTGTTTAATTTATGAGTATATCAAAGATTTAGATAAAGCAAAGA
>DHIM01000217.1:35594-41180 GCA_002403785.1 Clostridium sp. UBA4746 | reverse complement strand
AGTATATACTAGACGTATTTTTTAGATTATAATAAAAGTGAGCAAATATAGAAACACATGAATAGATTGACATATAATGAGTAAAAAATTAAAGCAAAAATAAATATTTTTTAGGAAGTACAAAAAATATTAATATATAATTTGGTAGGAGGAAATTTGATGAAGATAAAAGAAAATTTAATAAGTTTTATGACAGAGCAAGCATACAAACCTATGAACATAGGAGAACTTTATAAAGTGTTTGATATTAGAAAAAAAGATATGAAAGGTTTTGCAGCTTTATTAGCCGAGATGGAGATAGATGGAGATATAGTTAAAACCAAAACTGAGTATTATGGTATCCCAGAGAATATGGGTCTTGTAGTAGGTAAATTCCAAGGTCATCAAAGAGGGTTTGGATTTGTAGTAGCAGAAGTAGAAAGGCCGGATGTATTTATCCCTGCAGATAATGTAAATGGAGCAATGAATGGTGATAAAGTTCTTGCAAAAGTTTTAAAAGAAGAGAATAAAGGTAAAAGATGTGAAGGTGAAATAGTAAAAGTATTAGAGAGATCTAATAAAACAATAATAGGAATTTATCAGGATAGTAGTAACTTTGGATTTGTAGTAGCAGATGATAAGAGGATAGCTCAGGATATATTTATCCCAAAATCAGAAAGAAGCGGTGCTAAAACAGGTCAAATAGTTATAGCTGAAATAACTCAATGGCCGGAACAAAGAAGAAATCCTGAGGGAAAAATTATTGAAATTCTTGGAAATAAAGGGGACACTGGCATCGATATATTATCTATAATTAAAAAACATAAGCTACCAGAGGAATTCCCGCCAAATGTTGAAGCATATGCTGAAAATATTGACGAAGTAATTCCAAAAGAAGAATACACCCGTAGAACAGATTTAAGAGACTTACGTATGGTAACTATAGATGGAGAGGATGCTAAAGATTTAGATGATGCTGTGTCTATTGAAGTATTATCTAATGGAAACTATCGGTTAGGAGTTCACATAGCAGATGTTTCACATTACGTAAAAGAGAAAAACCCTTTAGATAAAGAAGCTTTCAAAAGAGCAACTTCAGTATATTTAATTGATAGGGTTATACCAATGCTTCCTAAAAAATTATCTAACGGTGTTTGTAGTTTAAATCCTAAAGTAGAAAGATTGGCACTTAGTTGTATTATGGAAATTGATAAAAATGGTAAAAGTGTAGATCATGAGATAGTAGAAAGTATTATAAAAACTAATGAGAGAATGACTTATACTGATGTTACAAAAATACTAACGGATAAGGACGAAGATGTAATCAAAAAATATGATTATTTATATGAAGACTTTAAACATATGGAAGAGTTATGTGCCATTCTTAATAAAAAGAGAATGGGAAGAGGTGCTATAGATTTTGATTTTACTGAGTGTAAAATATTATTAAATGAATTTGGAAAACCTGTAGATATTGTACCTTATGAAAGAGGTATTGCAAATAGAGTTATTGAGGAATTTATGTTAACAGCAAATGAAACTATAGCTGAGCATTTTTTCTGGCTAAACGTACCGTTTGTTTATAGAATCCATGAGGATCCAGATGAAGAAAAATTAATGCGTTTTAGTGAATTTGCACATAATTTAGGATATGCTGTAAAGTGGGGAAATGAAGTACATCCTAGAATGCTTCAGGATATACTAAAGAAAGTTAAAGGGAAAAAAGAAGAGATGGTAGTGAGTACTTTATTACTCCGTTCTATGATGAAAGCGAAATATTCTCCAGAATGTGTTGGACATTTTGGTTTAGCGGCCAAGTATTATTGTCACTTTACGTCACCAATTAGAAGATATCCTGACTTAATGATCCATAGGATAATTAAAGAAGTTATAAATGGAGGATTAAGTGAAGCAAGAACGGAGAGATTAAAAAAAGAAGTAGAAGTAGCATCAAAACAATCGTCAGATATGGAAAGAGTAGCAATGGAAGCTGAGAGAGATGTAGATGATTTAAAGAAAGCAGAGTACATGAGTGAGAGAATTGGGGAAGAATTTAATGGCATTATTTCTTCAGTAACTAATTTCGGATTGTTTGTGGAACTTCCTAATACTATAGAAGGATTAGTCCATATGACAAGCCTAGATGATGATTACTATGTCTTTGATGAAAGACATTTAACGCTTATTGGTGAGAGAACTAAGAAAATGTATAAATTGGGAGAAGAGGTAAAGATTTTAGTTAGTAAAGTTGATTTAACTTCTCATGAAATTTATTTTGAAATAATTGAAGATGAAGAAGAAAAGGAAGACAATGAAGAAAAAAAGGAAGAATACTCAGTTAGTGAGTTAGATGAACTTATAAAAGAAGATCAGACAAAAGAGGAAGATTATGTAGTAGAATAATCCAAGAGTGAAAATAGAAGGGGTGTAATTACCTCTTCTATGTATTATACTTAGGGAGTGTACTGTGAAAATAATCCATATATTCTTGAAAAAGAAGATATGGTATAGTATAATAATATGTATTATCTATAGTTTAATAATATATAATGTATTCTTATACTATATTAATAAGAATAAAGCAGGTGAAGTTATGGCAAAGGCAACAGGAAATAAAACATTAGTGGAAAATAGAAAAGCGAGACATGATTATTTTATTGAAGAGGCAATGGAAGCTGGTATAGCACTTGTTGGAACTGAGGTTAAGTCTATTAGGGCCGGAAAAGCAAATTTAAAAGATAGTTATGCCGATGTTATAAATGGAGAAGTATTTATTAAAAATATGCATATAAGCCATTATGAAAATGGGAATCAATTTAATACTGATCCATTGAGAGTTAGAAAGGTACTGCTTCATAAGGAGCAAATAAATAAATTAGTGGGATTTACAGCACAAAAGGGTTATACATTAGTTCCATTATCACTTTATCTTAAAAATACAAAAGTAAAAGTTAATCTTGGCGTTGTTCGGGGTAAGAAAGATTACGATAAAAGAGATGCTTTACTTGAAAAAGATGCTAAGAGAGACATGGATAGACAGATAAAAGAAAGAATGAGATAACCAGAAATAATACACTGATATTCCAGAATATTAAGCTTGAAAAAGCATATAATATGGTGTATCATTATGTCTATACTCAGTAATATAGTAAAGAAATAAATATTACTATATAATTGATTTTTAAGATATTAAAAATTCTACAAATATATATTTCATAGTATATATGCAATAATTTTTATATATTATTGCTAAGCAAAAGATTTTAATTAAATCTTAATCTTTTGACAATATGGGGGCGTACTTGGTTTCGACGTGGGTACGTTGCATCGAGGAAGCGAGTCGAGGGAACCTATGGACCCGCGTAAAAAACTATAGGGACAATTTAAACGCAAACGATAATTTAGCACTAGCAGCTTAGTCTGCTACGTCTTACCTTTGATTACCGCGACTTAGGATAGGGCGCCGACAGCGGTGAACCGAGTCCGGGAAAGCTTTGACCTGGAAACGGAAATTATGAAGCTACTAAAACTTAAACCTGGTCAATAGGGGTTAAGTAGAGGGAATGTTAAATTATTGACTACACTCGTAGATGCCTAGGTGTTGCTGCTTTCGGACAGGGGTTCGACACCCCTCGCCTCCACCAGTAAAACCCTCGACTAATTAATAAATTAGTCGGGGGTTTTCTTATGATATAAAGTCGGAAGTTATACAATTCTTTGCACCTGGAATACCTCAAGTATATTATGTGGGGCTTTTAGCTGGAGAAAATGACATTGAATTACTTGAAGCTACAAAGGAAGGCAGAAATATAAATCGTCACTATTATACTAAAAAGGAGGTGGAAACAAACCTTAAAAGACCTATTATGAAAAGATTATTAAATCTTATGAAATTCAGTAATTCATATTAAGCTTTTAATGGAAATATTTACATAGCTGAAACTGATAATGATGAGTTAGTTGAAATAGTATGGAACAAAGATGATTTCAAAACAATTTTGAATGCTAATGTTAAAAATCACACATTTACTATAAAATATTTTGATGTTGATAATAAAAGGTATGAGAAATTACTAGATGTCTAGTACAATAAATTCTAAGCTCCATACAATAAAAAAAGTTTATAAAGAAAATGAGTATTTAGTTGATTTCTTTCTTGTTTTCTTGATTAAAAGATATTAGCACAAGCAATTTAATAATTGATTGTGCTAATATTTTTTACCTTTTTAGTTGGTTTTGATATACCATCTTTGATACTGTTGCTATTTTTTCAGCAGAATTTGATAATCCATCAACGTATATTACAAACATATACGGTTTATTTGTAAATACTATTCCCACATCATTTGTATAGGAACCCAAGTTACCTATTTTATGTGCTACTAAATACCTTGGTATATATTTATCTATTCTATCATGAAATTTGGTTCTTTTCATGTCACTTATTAGTCGTGTATAATATTTGTCATTTCTACCGTAATAAAGCTTCTTTAAAAGCCTAGTTTCAATCTCTGGTGTTAATACATTTTTGGTTGTACTTACTCCAGTTATTCCTGTCATAGTAGCTACCTTCTGCCTAACGATTCGAGCACCACCAAGCCTACTTGAAATAATATTTGTAGCTATATTATCAGAGTAAATTATCGAATAGTCTAATAACTTTTGTAATGCTACTGGATGTTTTAAAGTGGTTTTTAATTGACCTTGTAAAATACCAGTTCCTGACTCATAATAAGCACTATTATATCTAAGTCCATCAGTTAATTTAAGTTTTCCTGCCCTTACCATATCATATGCAACCATATTCATTCCTACTTTATAGGTACTAGCTGCTATACATACTTTGTTTGGATTTATTGATAGTTTGTCTCCAGTGGATAAGTCATAATAAACAAAACCTACTCTATTTACTCCACTACCTAAATAAGCTTTTATTTTATTTAATAAGGCCACATTTGAAGCTTGTCTTTGTTTTGCCTTCTGAATAGCATTGTAATCTCTAATATTTTTAGTTTTATTTAAAATATTTTCTGTAGCAGTGTCATATATACCCGATTGGATAAGATTATATTTTTCCTGAAATTGTTTTATCACATTTTGTGTATCTGAACCAAAAACACCATTAATACTTACAGTATAACCAATATTAAATAGTTTCTTTTGTAAAGAAAGAACTTTAGCATCCTTATTGCCTACATTAAGAATAGTCACATTTTTAATCTTTTGCGTAATCAATATTTTTCGAACTACGACAGGTTGTATACTTTTTTTGTAGCTTTGACTAATTGTACTCGGTATTGTGTAGACGATTGCAATTATTGTTAATGCAATCATTAATATAGTCTTTTTTTTCATTTTTATCCCCCATTTTTTATCCTTCTGTTTATATTATCATTTATATTATGCAAGTAACATAAGTGTGCATATTATAGGTGAAGTCCAATATTATTTTTCAACAATTTTATAGAGAAAGAGGGTTTCTCTATTTGTAAACTCTAATAGTTTCAGCCTTATAACATTTATTTCATGGAATATTATATCAATTCATTACCAACTAAAATTTTAATTATATAACATATTTCATCATCGGTTGTATCTATATAATAT
>DHIM01000217.1:30737-35426 GCA_002403785.1 Clostridium sp. UBA4746 | reverse complement strand
GTTGTATCTATATAATATTTATTGCATAAGAAAACAATTTGTTCTTTAACCACTTGATATATTTCTTTATGCTTATTTATAAGTTTCTCTTAATAAGGATACTCTATTGATGGTTCTCCCTTTTTAAGTCTACTAATAGTAAAGGCTAAATGAAGAATTAAGCCTATTAGATTTTCATCTGTTAATGAGATGGATAGACTTGTGGCTATTTTATTGAAAAATTGAGTTATATCAGTGTAAAGCACATCTCCATCAAAGTTATCAATATTTTCTTTAAGAATCGATCGCATTTTAAGAAGGGTAGTTTTGTATCAATAATTTCTTGAAGTTCCTTTGCCTCTTTATGGTGTGAATATTTTACAAAAGGATATAAATAGTGCTGCAGATTCTGTAAAGCTGATGACGTTACATGCCTCTAAGGGATTAGAGTTTTCATATGTTTTTATTACCGGTGTCAATTATGGCTTGATTCCTTTACAGACAAGAGATATGGAAGGGGAAGAAGAGGAACGCCGATTATTTTTTGTGGGAATTACCAGGGCAAAAGATTATCTGGAATTTTCCTATTATACGAATCCGGATTATTATAGAGCAATGCCTGGAGAAAGTAGATATATTCATATGATTCCGCCACACCTAATTCACAAGGATGCGGTTAAAAGTAAAGCGGTGAACTTACAGGAACTTAAGAAACAGATTCAGGAGGTAAAAACAGAAGAAAAGAAAGAGGAAACATCAGTGGAACCTGTAAATCAGATATCTATAAAACAGGTGAGCCATAAGAAATATGGAATAGGAAAAGTTCTGAAAGAGGAAGAGACGATGATTGAAGTAGAATTTGAAAATTATGGAGTGAAAGAATTTATTAAAGCGTTTAGTGAGTTGGAATTTTTATAAATATGTTCTTGTATGTTTATTTATTTATTTGTTGATTATTACTTGACTTAGAGTTAACTCTAAGTGGTAAAGTAAATTATAGATAGCTACAAGACAGTTATCTAAAGTAAATAACAGAAGAAATTTATTGCTTATATGGAAAAATATTATGTGCCACATAAAATAGTGCATTTAATTAGGAGGTATTAACATGAAAAAAGTAATAAGCAAGAAAAATAGTGAGAATGAAAAAACAGCATTCGTTTATATGACTAAGGACATCAGTGCGGAAGGTCTTATGGCCATTTATGAAGCATTGGACCATAAGGCAACCGGAAAGGTTGCCGTGAAGCTATCTACCGGTGAGCCAGGGGGGCATTATTTTCTTTCTACTAAATTGATACAGCCCCTTGTGCAAGCTGTGAACGGTACGATTGTAGAGTGCAATACTGCTTACGGAGGTCGACGTTCCACTACGGAATCCCATCGTAAAGTTGTGAAAGAACATGGATTTACAGATATAGCACCGATTGACATTATGGATGCAGAAGGTTCAATGAGTATTCCTGTTGTAGACGGAAAGCATTTGAAAGAAGATATGGTTGGTGCAGGTTTTGCGAACTATGATTTCGTAGTGAATCTTGCGCACTTTAAAGGTCATGCCATGGGAGGCTTTGGCGGTGTAATTAAGAATATGTCGATTGGAATTGCTTCTTCTATGGGAAAAAGCATGATTCATAGTGCAGGAACAGCAACAACTGGCTTTGGTCTTGACTCACCCCAGGATGATTTTCTGGAATCAATGGCGGAAGCAGCGAAGGCTGTTGCCGATTATGAAGGTGAAAATATTATTTATATCAGCGTCATGAATAATCTGTCTGTAGACTGCGATTGTGATTCACATCCAGCAAAACCTGAGATGGAAGATATCGGTATACTTGCCTCCCTGGATCCAGTAGCACTTGACCAGGCCTGTGTAGATTTTGTATATGATGCACCGGATGGTAGAGCACTGATTGAGCGTATGGAATCCAGACACGGTATCCACACGTTGGAACATGCGGATTTTATTGGTTTAGGAACCCGCAATTATGATTTGTTTACGATTGATGACTGATATACCATCTTCAATAATATTTTCAGAATGTGTAAATAGAATTGTATAAAGTGGAAATTTTTGACTTTCTAGAAGTGGCGAAGCAGTTAAGTTTCGTCACTTCTTAATTTTAAAAATAAATAGTTAAAAAAAGTTTATGACAAATGGTGGATATGTGTTCAAATGGAGAAAATTTTTACTAAAAGGTATTGACTTGGAGTGCACTCCAAGTGGTAGGCTATATATAGTATCAAAAATATAAAATCTAGAAAAGAAATGATAAATACAATGAGTAAGAAAATATTAGTTTTGCCTGAAAGTTCGATTATAAAACAGACTACATAAGTTCAAAAAAATCAGAAAAACACTTGACTTGGAGTTCACTCAAGGTAATACAGTTTATGTTGAAATGAATTAATAAAATACATGAAAGAATTGAGTAGGTTTCATTATGGAATTGATGAACGAAAAAAAATTTGGTTATGGATGTATGCGCTTGTCTTTACTAAATAAGGAAGACCAGACTTCTTTTGACTACGAACTAATTAACAAGTTATTTGATACCTATTTAGAAAAGGGATTCACTTTTTTTGATACTGCCTATACATATCATGGCTACATGCTGAAGAAGCAATGCGTAAAGCTTTGGTAGAACGTCACCCTAGGGATTCGTTTCAATTAGCTACAAAATTGCCACTATGAGACTTCAAATATGTCCGATTTTATCCCTTTGAATGAAGAAGAGAATACCATTATTGAAAAGGTTACTAAAATCATTAACGAAAATACAGCTGTACAATGTACTGCCTGTGAATATTGTACGCATGGATGTCCAAAAGACATTGCTATTCCAAAATATTTTGCACTGTACAACAGCATTATGCGTACCACTGGTAGTTTCTCAAGTCAGATGGTATATTACAACAATATTGCTATTTACAGATGAAAGTGGCTATTATAAATGGAAGGTTTTGGAGAGAAATAATGAAATGAAAAAAATGTAAAAATTAGGCGGGCGGGTTTGGATTTAGTTGGAACGCTTGAAAAACCCGAACTTAAAGAAGGGGAGAAATGTCCTCTTGTCATCATAATGCATGGTTTTACGGCAAATCGTCAAGAGCTGATGCATGTATGGATTGCACAGGAACTGTTGAAGAATCATATCGCTTCTGTGCGATTTGATTTCAATGGACATGGGGAGAGTGATGGGATGTTTGAAGACATGACCGTCATGAATGAGGTGGAAGATGCCATGGAAATCTTACGTTATGCAAAGAAACTTGACTTCGTGGAAAGCATCAGCATACTCGGGCATTCTCAGGGAGGTGTGGTAGCCGGGATGACTGCAGGGTACTATCCAGATGAGATTGCTTGTCCCGTACAGATGGCACCAGCTGCAACTTTAAAGGATGATGCCATAAAGGGTACGATAATGGGTGTGCAATATGATCCGGATCATATACCGGAATACGTTATATTTGGTAATATACGGTTAAGTAGATTATATTTTGGTATTGCACAACATTTGCCCATTTATGAGGTGTCATCTCAGTATAGGGGGCCTGTATGCCTTATTCACGGGACATCTGATTATGTTGTTAGTTACACTGCATCGAAAAAATACCAAGAGATATACACTGACAGTGAACTACATCTACTTGAAGGGCAGGATCACTGCTTTATGCATAATCTGGATGAGGCAGTGGTATTGGCAGTTGATTTTATTGTAGCAAAAGCAAAACAGATAAAATATAATTTCTAGATGAAAATCACAAACTGGAACTAAGGGGGAATAACTTT
Source organism: Clostridium sp. UBA4746 (assembly GCA_002403785.1). GTDB lineage: Bacteria > Bacillota > Clostridia > Clostridiales > Clostridiaceae > Clostridium_AD. Next base: position 31,654 of record DHIM01000217.1, on the reverse strand, counting down.
ATGCACATACCTGATAATTATTTAAGTCCTTCAACTTGTGCTGTTTTTGGAGTGGTTATGTTGCCTATATGGAGAAAAGCAAGTTTAAAGGTAAAGAATGAAATAACAAGGCAGAAAATGCCTCTTCTTGGAGTAGCAGCGGCCTTTTCATTTTTAATTATGATGTTTAATATACCTCTACCAGGAGGAACTACGGCCCATGCTATTGGTGGTGCACTTGTTGCTATTTTGCTTGGACCTTATTCTGCTGTTTTAGCGGTTACTATAGCACTTGTAATTCAAGCATTGTTTTTCGGAGATGGAGGGATTTTAGCACTGGCCGTAAATTGTTTTAATATGGCTTTTATAATGCCATTTACAGCATTTAATTTATTTGAGATTACAAAAAAAATATTTAAAAACCGAAAAGGAGAATATATTGGAGCTTTCCTAGGTGGTTATATTTCAGTTAATGCAGCAGCTTTATTTGCCGCAGTGGAGTTAGGTGTTCAGCCATTACTATTTAAGGATTTTTCAGGACTACCCCTATATAGTCCCTATGGGCTAGCTATATCTATTCCAGCTATGATAATACCTCATTTATTAGCAATTGGAATTTTGGAAGGAATAATAACGGTGGGAGCATATAGCTATATAAAAAAGGCATCACCAGATGTAATATATAAAGGAAAAGTAAGCAAAATAAAAATTTCATGCACTATAATAGGAATTCTCATTTTAGCTACTCCTTTAGGACTTTTAGCAAATGGAACTGCTTGGGGAGAATGGGGTTTAGAAGAAATTAAGCATTTTATAGGATTTGTGCCTAAGGGAATGGAGCAAGGATTTAAATTTAATTCACCAATTCCAGATTATAGTTTTGGATTTTTAAGTAGTTATTTTGGATATATTTTATCAGCATTAGCTGGGGTAATAAT
>DHIM01000217.1:1103-30564 GCA_002403785.1 Clostridium sp. UBA4746 | reverse complement strand
GCATTAGCTGGGGTAATAATAATTTTAATTATTTTTAAGGTTTTAGAGAAAATAAATTTGAAGAGAAATGTAAAAGGAGATTAAATGGTTCCACAATGGCTTTTAGAAAAAGATAATTACATTCCAAAGAAAGAAAAAAACTTATACATTGAAAAAAGTATTTTTTCTTTAATTAAAACAATTTCGATAATCAGGCAAAATAAAAATCAGGATAAATTGATCTATTCAATAAATCCATCCTTAAAGGTTGCAAGTACTATATTAATGATACTGTGTGTATCTATTTCAAGAAGTTTTATTTATTTATTAATAATAGATATATATGTGTTAATTAATCTTTTTCTTATAGGAAAAAAGTCAAGTAAAAGGATATTGTTTAAAAGTTTTATCTTTCCTTTAATAACTTTAATAACATTAATACCATCTATGATTTTTGAAAATATATATAATAGTTTATTGATTCTCCAAAAAATAATTATAACTATATTGCTTATGAATATATTATCACATACTAGCAGATGGAGCGAAATCAGCAAATCATTAAAATTATTATTTATACCAGATATATTTATATGGATTATGGATTTAACCATAAAATATATTGTTCTGCTAGGCGAATATACTATTAACCTGCTACATGCATTAAAACTTAGATCAATTGGTATAACTCCTGATAAATATAATTCTCTCACAGGAATTATTGGAAATTTATTCATAAAGTCTTATAAAATGAGTGAAGAGATGTCCCATGCTATGGAATGTAGGGGCTTTGTAGGAGAATATACTACAAAAGCAAATTTAAAATTAAAGAAAATAGACTATGTATATTTTATAATAAATATAGTCTTGGTTAGTTTGTTTATATACTTATAATAAAAGTATATCTGAAAAATTAAGGAGAATTAATGATGATAAATATAGAGAATATTTCATTTACATACAAGAATAAGATAGCTCTTGATAATATAAATGTTCATATAGAAGAAGGTGAATCTATAGCTATTATAGGTCCAAATGGAAGCGGGAAGTCAACTGTTTTAAAATTATTAAATGGCATTATTTTTTCAAGTCAAGGTAAATATATGTTTGATAACAATGAAATAAATGAATATACATTAAAGGATACTAAGTTCTTAAAACTATTTCATAAAAAATTAGGATTTGTATTTCAAAATTCTGATGCTCAACTATTTTGTTCTACAGTCTTTGAAGAACTGGCATTTGGCCTTATGCAAATGGAACTGCCAGAGGAAGAAGTAAATAAAAGAGTAAGAGATTGCCTTAATCTTCTTAATATAGATAAGTTAAAAGATGAACATCCGTATAATTTAAGCGGAGGAGAAAAGAAGAGAGTTGCAATTGCTAGTGTTTTAGCTATGAATCCAGAAGTAATAACTTTAGATGAGCCCATGAATGGGATAGATCCAAAAGGGAAAAGATTTTTAAAAGAATTATTAATTGATCTAAATAAATGCGGCAAAACTATAATTTGTGCAACTCATGATTTTGAATATATACAAGGTGTTTTTGATAGAGCTATAGTATTTTCAGAAGATCATAAAATAATAAGAGACGATAAATATGAAAATATCATGAATGATCAAGATTTTTTAAGAAAATATAACATTATATAATTTTAAACATTGGACAAGATAGCATTTAAAATTCAAACGATTAAAGGAGTTATAGACATGAAGATTTTATATTACGATTGTTTTTGTGGAATAAGTGGTGACATGAATTTAGCGGCACTAATAGATTTAGGAGTTCCTAAAGAATATTTAATGGAGGAACTTTCAAAATTAAACTTAAATTCTGAATATGAAATAAAAATTGAAAAATCTAAGAAACTTGGAATAACAGGGACTAGGGTAGACGTCATATTAAAAGATAAATTAGATGATGAGTTGCATATTTTAGATAAAGATTTACATGGGCATAACCATGAACACAATCATCATCATGGCGATGAAGAACATCATCATGATGAAAATAACCATAGTCACGAACATCATCATAGAAACTTGAAGGATATAGAGAAAATAATAAATTCAAATGATTTAAGTGATAAGGTTAAAAAACTTAGTATAGATATGTTTATGAAGGTTGCAGAGGCAGAAGCAAAGGTTCATGGAAAACCATTATATGAAGTATATTTTCATGAGGTAGGAGCTATTGATTCAATTGTAGATATGGTAGGAGCAGCTATTTGTTTAGACTATCTAAAAGTTGACAAAATTATTGCATCTCCAGTTCAAGTTGGAGGAGGATTTGTTAAATGTGCTCATGGGCTTATGCCAGTACCAGCACCTGCAACAGTAGAAATATTAAAGAATATTCCTATAAATGCTGGAATAGTACAATTTGAAACGACCACTCCTACTGGGGCTGCAATACTCGCGACAAACGTTGAAGAATTTACTCAAATGGTTGATTTCTCAATTAAGAAGATAGCATATGGAATAGGTCATAGAGAGTTAGAAATTCCAAATGTTTTAAGAGTATATTTAGGTGAGAAGGAAAGTTCTGAAAAAGTAAGAGAGCATTATATACTTGAAACTAATATAGATGATATGAATCCAGAACTTTATGGATATGTAGAAGAAAAACTTTTTGAAGCAGGAGCCTTAGACGTATTTAAAACACCTATATTTATGAAAAAGGGAAGGCCGGGGATAAAATTAAGTGTGTTAACTAATGAAAAAGTTGAAAAGGATGCTTTAGATGTTATTTTTGAAGAAACTACATCGATTGGTGTTAGAAAATATAAAGTTGAAAAAATAATGCTTAATAGAGATTTTTCAAAAGTAAAAACAGAGTATGGAGATATTACAATAAAGAAATCTTATTATAAAGGGAAGCTAGTCAAATATAAACCAGAATACGAAGAATGCAAGACTATAGCAAAAGAAAAAAATATATCTATAAATAAGGTATATAAGGCATTTTATAAACAAGATATAAATTAAATTTATGTATTATGAGTGAGAGGCGGAAAGATAAATGATAAACAATGGAAAGTATAATGAATTAATAAAATATATTAAAAGTTTAGGAAAAGTAGTTTTAGCATTTTCAGGTGGAGTAGATAGTACTTTTTTGCTTAAAGCAGCTAAAGAAGCTCTTGGCGATAATGTAAAAGCAGTAACAATTATGTCTCCATATATTCCAAAGTGGGAAATAGCAGAAGCAAAAGAATTAGCTAAAAAATTAGGAGTGCAGCATGAAATTATTGAGGCTCCCATTATTGATTCCATTAAATTTAATCCAGAAGATAGATGTTATCTTTGCAAAACTGCAGTGTTTAGTATGATTTTATCTATTGCGAAGGAGCAAGATTATAACTGTGTAATAGATGGAACTAACTTTGATGATATAAGTGATTATAGACCAGGACTTAAAGCATTAAAAGAATTAGAAATAAAAAGTCCGCTTTTAGAATGCAAATTAACTAAATCAGAAATAAGAGCTTTTTCTAAGGAATTAGGACTTAATACTTGGGATAAGCCAGCATATGCTTGTCTTTTAACAAGAATACCTTATGGAAATGAATTAAAAGTAGAAGATTTTGAGAAGATTGAAAATGCAGAAAAATATATGATGAGCATAGGGTTTAGAGCTGTTAGAGTAAGATGTCATGGAGATTTAGCAAGAGTTGAAGTAAGCAAAAATGACAGAAGTAAATTATTTGATGAAGAGCTTTTAGACATCATTGCTAAAAAGATAAAAGAATGCGGATTTAAGTATGTAACATTAGACATGCAAGGATATAGAGTAGGGAGCTTCAATGAAACTATAATGAAAAATTCAGATGAGCAAAACAAATAAATAGTAAATAATAATCCTAGGAGGATAAAGCTAGTGAATAAAAAAGAAATTAAAGTTTTATTGGAAGGTGTTAAAGATAACAAAATAAACGTAGAAGAAGCTCTTGAAAAATTAGAATATTTACCTTTTAAAGATTTAGGTTTTGCTAAAATAGATAATCATAGAGAAATTAGAGTTGGTTATCCGGAAGTAATATATTGTGAAGGAAAGAGCGTAGATCAAGTTAGAGATATTGTTAAATATATGATTACGAAAAATAATAATATATTAGGAACTAGAGCTAACGAAGAAATGTATAATGCAGTTAAGGAAATATGTGAAGACGCAGAATATAATAAACTTGGACGAACAATAACTATTAAGAAAAAAGAACAGCTCCTTACAGAGAGTTATATAGCGATTGTTGCAGCAGGTACTTCTGACTTACCTGTTGTAGAAGAAGCATTTGAAACTGCTAGAATATTAGGAAATAAAACTATCAAAATAATAGATGTAGGTGTTGCAGGTATACATAGGCTTTTTTCAAAATTAGATGTTATTAGAAGCGCAAAAGTTGTTATAGTGATTGCTGGAATGGAAGGAGCTTTAGCTAGCGTTGTGGGAGGACTTGTAGATAAACCTGTAATTGCAGTTCCAACTAGTGTTGGTTATGGAGCAAGCTTTGGTGGGATTTCAGCTTTACTGTCAATGTTAAATAGTTGTGCTAGTGGTGTAAGTGTAGTAAATATAGATAATGGATTTGGTGCAGCATATAATGCTAGCATAATTAATAAGCTATGAGTTAAATATGATTCATAAAAAAATTTGGAGGTCGTAAAAATGGAAAACAGTGCAAAAAAATTTGGATTTGGATTTATGAGACTGCCACTTATCAACCCGGAAGATCAGAAAAGTGTTGATTATGAGCAGGTAAAAAAGATGGTAGATATCTTTATGGAAAGAGGATTTACATATTTTGATACAGCATATCTGTATCATTCATTTATCAGTGAGAATGTATTGCAGGAAGTTTTGGTTAAGAGATATCCTAGAGATTCCTTCACGGTTGCTACTAAGATGCCAATGTTCATGGTGAAAACAGAAGATGATTTGGAGCGCTTATTTAATGAGCAGCTTACAAAGTGTGGCGTAGAATATTTTGATTACTACTTGTTACATAATATTGCAGGACAATCCTATGATCTTGCAGAAAAAGTCCATGCGTTTGAATTTATTCAGAAGAAAAAAGAAGAAGGAAAGATCAAAAATATCGGTTTTTCCATGCATGATTCCGCAGAACATTTAGATAGAATATTGACAAATCATCCGGAAGTAGATTTTGTTCAGATTCAGTTGAATTACCTCGATTGGGAAAACCAAGGTATCCAGTCAAGGCAATGTTATGAAGTGGCAGAGTTACATGGTAAGCCAGTAATCGTAATGGAACCAGTGAAAGGTGGTACTTTGGCAAATGTGCCTGACGCAGCAGCAGAGATTATGAGAGGATATCATCCAGATATGTCCATACCTTCGTGGGCTATCCGTTTTGCAGCGAGCCTTGACAATGTCATGATTGTATTAAGCGGAATGTCAAGCATGGATCAGCTTTTAGATAATATCGGATATATGCAGGATTTCAAACCATTGGATGGGAAAGAGCATAAAGTTGTAGAACAGGTTGTTGATATCGTTAATGAATCCATTTCCATTCCTTGTACGTCATGTCGCTACTGTGTAGATGGATGCCCAAAAAAGATTGCAATTCCTGATTATTTCGCATTGTATAATGCTGAAAAACAGGATACAAAGGGAGGATTTAAATCTCAGAGTATCTATTACACGAGCCTGGCAGAGCGTAACGGAAAAGCTTCTGACTGTATTAAGTGTAGAAAATGCGAAAAGATCTGTCCACAGCATCTGCCAATTACAGATTACTTAGAAGATGTCCAAGGCATGTTTGAATAAAATGATATGGTATGCAAAAAGTAATTTAAAACAATTTTAACTTTTAAAACCCAGTAGATGTAATATGATTATGATCTACTGGGTTTATTTTATCATATGATTTTTATCATTGCTATTCGTCTATTCGTCTATTATTTTACGCTTACGAATATTTCTGTTCTCAGCCCAAAATATTGACGATTGCACCAATGATAACAAGTATTAATCCTAAAGAGGAAATTAGTCTGTTAAATAAATAATAAGGATGATTATTATTATGTAGTAGTCAAGCCCTTTTTATAAAAAAACTTGACTTAAAGTTAACTTTAAGTGATACGCTGATACAAACACAAATAAATAAGTGTTTTAAACGGAATGGAAATCCTGCATTGAGCATGCAGTTAAGATTGGATTAAGTACGAATGAATATGAATTAGTACAAATATAGTAGTGTAAACTTATAGTTTATAAATTCACCAAAGAAAGAAAAAAATGAAATTACCGGATAGTTTGGATAGAGATAAATCAGGGGAACGGATTACACTAAACGATCCGGAGTGTCAGCCTTACATAGACTTTAACTCTCCAATGACACTCAACACTATTGGCTGTATTAATACGGTCATATCCAAATAAAAAATATACTGGAGGTTTTTATGAAAAAATTATTGACACCTGCACTTGCAATTTTAATGGTGAGTTCTTTGACTGCATGTAGCGGAAATCAAGCTAACAGGAATGAAAAAAGCTCTGCAGGAAGTTCCTCGGTTGAAAGGGCCTCCTCTACCGCAGAAGGTAGCAATGTCAGGATACATCGAGTAAAGCTACGAATGACTCCGCAGAAGTTTTTTCAAAAGGTTCTAATATGGCTACACGCACGATTAAGAATGGGACAGCTATTACGATGACGGTTGGAGATACGGTAATTCCGGCCACTTTGAATAATTCCACATCTTCAAAGGAACTGTTGTCCCGTCTGCCATATACGGTGCATATAAACCGCTTCTCTCATGACTATTGTGGTGTAATGAAAGATCCTCTGAAATAGGATGAAAAGGATGTCCATAACGGCTGGATGAACGGCGATTTTGACTTTGCACGGGATGCAAACTATTTTACGATCCTCTTTGAAGATGAAGAAAAGTCTAAAATCTATGGTGATCAGGTAAACATAGGAAAGGTTGATTGTGATTTATCTGTAATAAAAGGATTAGGAAGTTCTGTAGATGTGCGGATTGATTTGGCACGCTAAGTTATAATGAATTCCAATATAAGCATTGTTACATTTTTGCTGGTATGAAATAGCACCTCCAGTAAAAACGTATTTAGATGAAAATGATTTGTCAGGGAAAAGATAGCATTGTTTACAACACATGGTGGCTATGGGTCAGGACAAAGTGATGATAATATGAAAGAATTCTGTCTTGAACCTATAATTTTGAACCACCTGGTGAAAAATTGACGTTATCAGATACAAGAATGAAACTTTATCAGGAATGCACTGTGTAGGCCTAAATCAATGAAACACTGGAGGAAACGTGTACCTTTACGAAATGGAAACGACCAAAGTATTTACGCTAATCAATTCTTATCTTGAAAACAAATAAGGTAAGTTTTGATATAATAAAATTAATTTTAGGAGGTATTATTATGAACACTGTAAAAGTATTACTTATCAACGGCAGTCCGAACAAACATGGATGTACCTATACAGCGCTTTCGGAAATTGCAGATACGCTTCATAAACATGATATTGACACTGAAATCTTGTATTTGGGTAAGAAACCTATTGCAGGTTGTATCGCCTGCATGAAATGCAGGCAAACAGGCAAATGTGTGTTTGACGATCAAGTCAATATGGTATTGACTAAACTGGACGATATTGATGCAATTGTAGTTGGATCACCTGTATATTATGCAGGTGCGACCGGACAACTCACATCTTTTTTAAATCGCCTGTTCTTTTGTAGTGAATCTCGTATGGCTGGGAAACTCGGCGCATCTGTTGTATCCTGTCGTCGAGGTGGTGCATCAGCAGCATTTGACCAACTGAATAAATACTTCACGGTCTGCAATATGCCTATTGTATCCTCTCAGTATTGGAATCAGGTACATGGTTTCACCCCTGATGATGTGCGCAAGGACGAGGAAGGCTTACAGACCATGCGGACACTCGGTGAAAATATGGCGTGGCTCTTAAAAAGCATTGAAGCAGGGCGCAAAAACGGCGTTACCACACCACATTATGAGCCACGTATGAGAACACACTTTATTCGTTAGCAGTTCTATTTGAATATATGGCTCAAAGGCAAGCATCATAAACCCCGCCAAATAAAAAAAACGAGGTTTTGTCGGGGCGATTCATCATGCCTATGCCCTTCAATTCCGAGTTATTGGATTGAAGCACTTTATAAATGAGTAGTAAATCTACTCATTTATCTGCTCCAAGATTATACTTTTTTGAAAAAAACATATCTTTTACTTGCAAAAAATTAAAGAAATAAGCAAATGGTGGAACGTCTAGATAAAAAAATTAATGGATATGAAGAAATAGTATAAAGATTGGATGACTAATTTATGTTTAAAATAAAAATTTTGTCAAAAAAACATTGACTTAAAGTTAACTTCAAGGTGTATAATTTCTTTAGAAATAGTAAACACAATTAAATTTTAAGAATTGGAGGATTGACTGTATGAAAATATTGGTTTTAAACGGGAGTCCAAGGTTAAACGGTAACACAACAGCCATGATTGATGCGTTTGCAGAAGGTGCACGGGAAAAAGGGCATGAAGTTAATATCATACCTGTTGGACAAAAGAAAATTGGCGGATGCCTTGGATGTGAATTCTGCCATACCCGTGGGAATGGCCAGTGCGTGCAGAAAGATGATATGGGTGAAGTTTATAAAGAATTGGAAACTGCAGATATGCTGGTATTTGCTTTACCAATTTATTTTTTCTCTATCACCGGTCAGTTACAGTCTGCTATCACACGTTTCTACGCACCTGGAAAACCGCGTAAAGTTTCACAGACGGCATTGTTCTTAAGCTCAGGTTCTCCGGAGGTTTATGATGCTGTAATGCAGCAGTATAAGAATGTGATTGATTACTTTGAAGCCGAGGACAAAGGAATTAAGATGGTATATGGCAGGAACAACAAATCAGCCGCAATGCTTGCTGATATGAAGACATTTAGAAAATCTCTGTAAAGTTAAGTTTGGCTATATACCTAGTTTTGATGACTGCCAGTTGTTACGACACCCAGGTTCAAAAGTTACATTGCCAATAGGACGGTTGTATTCGCTTCCAGGCATCAAAAGCATCTGAATTCAACGTAAAAATGTTTGTTGAGAGCTAAGATTAACTTGACATGGTACTTTTATTATGCTATTTTTTAATAAAATATATTAAAGTTAACTTTAAGTTATTGTAAAAAGGAGTGTGCCAAACATGAAATGTTCTATTGGAGAGGTTGCAAAAAAATTCGATTTATCAGCTTCAACTTTAAGATACTACGATAAGGAAGGTCTGTTTCCTAATTTGGAACGTTCAGAATCCGGTATCCGATCTTTTTCAAATATTGATCTTGGATCACTGAAAATTATTGAATGTCTAAAAAATACGGGAATGCCCATTAAAGATATTAAGGTATTCATAGACTGGTGCGGAGAGGGAGATGCAACACTACGTGAACGCTATGAGATGTTTATTGAGAGAAAAATAATTATGGATGAACAGATAGCATCATTGCATAAAACACTTGAAGTCATAGATTATAAATGCTGGTACTATAAGACGGCTCTTGAGGCTGGTACAGAAAAGATACATGACAAAGCAAACCAGCAGGGTACCGAAGAAGTAATATCTTAACCGATGTTTCTAATGATGGAGGCGGTCATATTGACGATGCCTCCATTAATTTTGTTTATATTCCAATAATCCCATTCTACGCAGGCAAAATTGCTGCGGTTTTTTTATGAAAAGGACTTGACTTAAAGTTAACTTTAAGTCGTATAATTATATCGAACTCAATAATAGTAGTTTAACATAAACAATATTTTAGATAAATGGAGGAATTAAAAATGAGCTTTAATATGTATGTACCAGCAAGATTTATTTTCGGATGTGGAAGACTTAGCGAATTGCATGAGCAGAAACTGCCTGGCAAAAAGGCAATGGTAGTTATTTCAAACGGAAAATCCACTAAAGAAAATGGTTCCCTTGACCGAACTATTGAGGAACTTACAAGAGCAGGTGTTGAAAGTGTTGTCTTTGATAAAGTACAGGCAAATCCGTTGAAGTCCACGGTTATAGCAGGAGCAAAAACAGCAAGAGATAACGGATGTGATTTTATTGTTGCTCTTGGTGGCGGCAGTGTTATGGATGCCTCCAAAGCAATGGCGGCAATGGCAACAAATGATGGAGATATTTGGGATTATATTTCCGGTGGGACTGGAAAAGGCAAAGCGATCATAAATGCTCCGCTTCCAGTAATTTGTATTACTACAACAGCAGGAACCGGTTCAGAAGCAGACCAGTGGGGTGTTATCACAAATGATGAAACCAATGAAAAAATTGGCTTTGGTGGTGATGATCGTTTGTTCCCGTTGATTTCTATAATCGATCCTGAACTGATGAAGACAGTTCCAACTAAATTTACCGCTTATCAAGGATTTGACGCACTTTTCCATTCTACAGAAAGCTATATTTCCAAATTTGCAAGCCTGATGAGTGATATGTATGCACTGACTGCTATTGAAAATGCAGCTAAATATCTTTCCCGTGCGGTAAAAGACGGTAGCGATATGGAGGCAAGAGAACACATGGCATTTGCCAACACCCTTTCTGGTGTAGTTATGACCGTCAGTGTTACTACTGCTGAGCATTCTATTGAGCATGCGATGAGTGCATATCATCATGAGTTGCCTCACGGTGCAGGACTTATTATGATTTCAAAAGCGTTCTATGAATTCTTTATTGACAAGCATGCTTGTGATGAGAGATTTATCGCCATGGCAAAAGCAATGGGAATCAAAGAAGCTGATAAGCCGGAGGATTTCATCACTGTGCTTGTGGACTTGCAAAAAGCCTGCGGTGTGGCAGAACTCAAAATGAGCGATTATGGTATCACACCGGATGAGTTTGATAAAATTGCCACCAATGCTCGCGAAACTATGGGCTTTCTGTTTACAGCAAATCCATGTGAAATGACGCATAAGGATGTTGTAGATGTACTAAGAAATTCTTATCGATAAGGAGGATACAAATGGATATCAATGATTTATTAGCACACTTGAATCGAGGTGAAGCGGTTGAGGGCGGTTCGAAATTACACCAGGTAATGATAGACGCTTCTCAGGAAGCATTAAAGTTGACTGCCGAGCTGAACGGTCAGTATCATACTCCGGAAGAGGTACGGGAACTGTTTTCTTTGTTGATTGGCAAACCGGTGGATGCAACATTTGCCATGCTTCCTCCTTTTTATACGGATTGTGGAAAAAACATCTGTGTAGGCATGAATGTATTTATCAATTCAGGCTGTCGTTTTCAGGATCAGGGCGGTATTGCAATTGGCGATGGTGTTCTCATTGGGCACAATGTCGTGTTGGCTACGCTCAATCATGACATTGATCCGAGAAAACGCAGCACTATGCATCCCGGGCCCATTGTGATTGGTAAAAATGTCTGGATTGGAGCAAATGCCACTGTTGTTCCCGGCGTGACCATAGGTGATGGTGCTGTCATTGCCGCCGGTGCAATTGTGACCAAGGATGTACCTGCAAATGTTATTGTAGGTGGTGTTCCTGCGAAAATTATCAAGAAAATCGAAACCAGTCAGGATTAATCCTGTTTTTCCCTGACTGCCTGCGATAACAGTGAACGAATGAAAACAAGCAGACCAATCAACCTGAAGCACCAAGAAGTTGCAGTAAAAGGCTTAGATGGATGGATTGCGTGTTTTGATAAAGCAAATCATCATGTCCACCTACACAGATACTGATCTGTGTAGGTGGACATGACTGGTATCAGGAGTCTGGAAAGTTGCGATAAAGATTTTTATAATCTAATACATAACCTGTCTATTATTTGTTTTGGAGATTTTCTTATGGTGTCAAGAAATGAGTTAACAGCGATACGGATTTTATCCACTTTGGAGAAAAACACATTATTAACTACGTTTGATTTAAGCTATCCCCATAACCCCTCTGTCAAGTTAAGGTTTGGACTATATGATGGTGAAAAAACAAGAGTTAACCTAGATTAATTTTGATCTAAGAATGGCTGTATTAAATTAGCATGATGTATCTTTGCATTATCTAGAACTATAATTATTTTGCCCATTTCATATTGAGATAGTACATTCGTTCAAAACTGTAAGAAAACTTCAGCATCATATTTTTCATGGTCTTCACATTAAATGCTGCCTGTTTAATAGTTTAAAATCCCCATCAACTTTACCCCTGAGTGTTTCTAAGCTCTTTTTCTTGTTCATCACTTAATAATCTTGGGGCACCAGTACATTTAGTGCTTGACTTAGAGCTGACTTAAGGTGGTATTAAGTTACCACTTGAAGGACAGGTAAACACAACCACTGAAAATCGTTTAGAAAAAGGAATTCAGGCACAGGTTGATATATTTGGAGATGGAATGAAAGAATTCTACAAGTCAGGACCGGAAGAATCACGACACATCAATCATTGGTTAGCTGATAATTGCTTTGGCGATTATTATACGCGTAGCGGTCTTGAGTACAAACAGCGCGAAATGATTACTTTCTGCTTCTTATCTGCGCAGGGTGGTTGTGAGTCACAACTTACAAGCCATGCAGCAGCCAATATGAAGATTGGTAATGACAAGCAGTTCTTAATTAAGATTATTTCACAGTGCTTACCGTTCATAGGTTACCCAAGAAGTCTGAATGCACTTCGCTGTGTAAATGATGCAGCTGCTCAGATGGAGAAATAAAAGCAGAAAACTGAAACTATTACTTGACTTGAAGTTAACTCTAGGTAGTACAATGATTCTATTGTAAATTTTATTGTAAAAGGAGATATATAATATGAGTAACAAAAAGGAATTAAATAACAATACAATTTTTCCAAAAGGAGAGCCGCTTCCAGAGATGTTTTCCAAATATTTCATTGGACAAGCATATTTAAATATGCTTACGACTACTGGTGTACCAATTGGAAATGTAACATTTGAACCTGCATGCCGTAACAATTGGCATATTCATCATAAAGGTGGCCAGATTCTTCTCGTAACAGAGGGAAGAGGGTGGTATCAGGAATGGGGAAAAGAGCCACAGGAGTTACATCCAGGAGATGTTGTTAACATTCTACCTGAAGTAAAGCATTGGCATGGAGCATCAAATGACAGTACTTTTTCACACTTGGCAGTGGAAGTACCTGCAGAAGGATCATCTAATGAATGGTTAGAAGCAGTTACAGATGAAGTGTTTGGAGAGCTAAAATAAGCAAAACGAACAGACTATAATCAAAAATGAGAATGACGATGAATAATTTTATTTATGATATTCCAACAAAGGTCTATTATGATGGAGATGCTTGGGATATTTTATTGGGCAAGACATCAGTGGTTTCTATGCTTTTATTATTGATTAGTGGACGCTTTGCAAACAAAGCAGAAATAAACGATAATGGTACATTATAAACTGGTATCTATAGACTAGACACTGATAGGCTCTCCTTAAGTAGACAGATTAAATGATAAAAATCTGATACTGGAAAGGGGAGCATTTTTATGTCTAAAAGAACTAAATATACAATGGAGCAAAAGAAAAAAGGTATTATTTACGGAACAGGAGCTTGGAATAAGGGAGACATTATAGCAAGATCGGCTATGAAACAAGCATATGAAATGGGCAAGAACGTATAATCAGGAGGATTAAAATTGGAGCAGACATCTTTACAGGCAAAAAAGTTATTTACAAATAAGAATTTATTTAAATTATTTCTGCCACTTATAATAGAGCAATTTTTAGAATATCTGGTGGGACTGGCAGACTCAATCATGGTAGCACACGTTGGAGAAGCAGCTGTGTCTGGCGTGTCTTTAGTGGATTTCGTCATGGCACTATTAATTAGTTTGTTTGCAGCTCTAGCTACTGGTGGTGCAGTAACTGCAGGACAGTATATTGGCAAGAAACAGATGAAAGAATCAAGAGAAGCAGTGGATCAACTGGTATGGTTTGTCGGTATCTTTTCCATCATAATCATGGTCATTATTTATTTGATGAAACCGCTTATTTTAAATGGTCTGTTTGGGCAGATAACGGATGAAGTACGTGGGGATGCAAATACATACCTGATGATTACAGCAATATCCATTCCGTTCCTTGCACTATATAATGTTGGAGCTGCAATTTTCCGTACTATGGGTAATTCCAAACTGCCCATGAAGGTGATGCTGGTTATGAATATAGTGCACGCAATAGGAAATGCAATACTTATTTACGGTTTCAACTTTGGAACTGCGGGTGTGGCTATACCAACTTTGATAACACGTATTGCGGCTGCAGTTATTATTATCACATTAGCTTTAAACAAAAGGAATTCATTATATATAAAGAAAAGTTTAAACCATAAATTTAACTGGCCAATGATTAAAAAAATCTTAAGTATTGGTGTTCCATTTGGAGTGGAAAATGGTTTGTTTTATCTGGGAAGAATTATTGTACTCAGTCTTGTTGATACTTTTGGTACGGCAGCAATTGCAGCAAATGCGGTGTCAGGTACTATTGTAATGTTTAAGTGTTACCAGGTATGGCAATTGGTCTTGGATTAACTGTGGTTATATCAAGATGTGTCGGTGCCGGGGATTATGAACAAGCTAAATATTATAACAAAAAGATTATGCGTGTTGTGTATGCATCTCATATGGTGAGCTGTGTATTGGTACTTGCATTACTACCTTTCATAATGAATGTTTATGGATTATCTGAGGCTGCAACGACCTTGGCCACTCAAAGTATTTGGTGGCATGCAGGATTTATGGTTGTAATTTGGCCGCTTGCTTACACTTTGCCAGTGACATTTCGCGCATCTGGAGATGCCAAATTCCCGATGATGGTTGCAATTTTGTCCATGTTTTTCTGCCGTATTGCACTAGCTTATCTGCTAAGTATTTATTTTAATATGGGAATGTTCGGCACATGGGTGGCTATGTTTATTGACTGGATTGTTAAGGCAATCATTTATGTGTTTAGGTATATGAGTGGGAAATGGACTACGTTTCATGCAATTTAACTGATAATCTGTAATTCTGGCTTTGGTAAATTATTTATCTATCATAAAGAAAATGTAGGTGTAGCAGATGTAACTCTGATTGATAAGGATTTGGAAGTGGAAAAGTAAGTAATACGTATTTTATAATATAAATAATTATTTGGAGGTATATGATATGGAATATCGAATTTTAGGAAGATCAGGAATTAAAGTAAGTGCCATTGGTATTGGTGGTGAGGGATTTGAGAAAAAAAGTTATGAAGATTGCGAAGCAATTATTGATTGTGCAATAAGTGAAGGTATTAATTTTATTGATATATACAATTCAAATCCGAAGGTCCGAAGTAATGTGGGCAAAGCGTTAAGTAAATATCCTCGAAATAGTTATGTTATTGAAGGACATCTAGGTTCTACCTGGGATAAAGGACAATATAGACGTACCAGAAATTTAAATGAAATTGTCAATGCATATGAGGACTTTTTAACTAGAATGAAGCTGGACTATGTGGATGTAGGGATGATTCATTATGTTGATGATCAAAAGGATTTTGATAACATTTTTAATGGAGAAATAATTAAATATGCGAAAGAATTAAAAGAGAAAGGAATAATTAAGTCTATAGGAATATCAACACACAATACAGATATTGCTTTTAGAGCAGTGGAAACGGGAATAATTGATGTAATTTTATTTAGTATTAATGCTGCTTATGATATGTTACCAGCCAGTGAAGATGTAAACATACTATTTGAAAAAAATACTTTTAAAATCAGGACTTATGAAGGTATTGATCCAAAACGTGATAAGTTATATCAAACTTGTGAAAATGCGGGTGTTGCTTTAACTGTTATGAAAGGATATGCTGCCGGAGTGTTACTAAATGACAAAGAATCGCCTTTTGAAAAAGCACTGACCCCGGTACAATGTTTACATTATTGTTTAACCAGACCGGCAGTTGCTTCCATAATGGTGGGAGTAGATAATAGTTCCCAAATACTTGCAGCAACCGCATATGTGACTTCCAGTAATAAAGAAAAAGATTATAGTGAAGTTATTGCAAATGCGCCAAGAAGTTCATTTAGTGGACATTGTATGTATTGTGGACATTGTGCCCCATGTTCAAAAAAGATAGATATTGCATCAGTAAATAAATATTTAGATTTAGCATTAATTCAAGACGATGTTCCTGAAACATTAAAAAATCATTATGTTTTATTAGAACACCACGCAAGTGAGTGCATAGGATGTGGAGCATGTATGAAAAACTGTCCATTTGGTGTGGATATTATTAATAAAATGAAACAGGCAGTTAACCTATTTGGCAATTAGACAATTATACAAGTCACCAAATTGAAAAGATTAAAAAGTACTTGACTTGAGATTAAAAGCGATTCCAAAATTATTAAAAGAAGTTGGTATGGCATTGTTAGTAAAATCAAGTTTAGCACAAAGTACAGTATCAGCAATTAGTTATAATATTGGAATTATTGCAAACATGAAAACTGTTGCTTTAGCATTGATTAACAGAAAAAAAAAATACTTAGATGAATATATTTTATTGGCTAAAAGTTATAAGAGTAAAGAGACAGAAAAGTATATAATCCCTGTCTCGGATTTATTTATTAATATAATCCAGCACTTATAAGCCTTTTTTTAATTTGAGGTCCAATCAATGATGCAATTACCATTTTTGCTACATCTCCAGGAATAAATGGAAGAACTCCAATTGCTAAGGTTGCATTAAATGTTAGATTTGCCTGATAGGCTAGCCAGGCTGTTCCCAATATATATGCAACAATTGTACCTAGTATCATTCCTAAGAAGGACATATAAATTTTGTTTGAAAATTTGTCAATGAAAATACCACTAATAAATGCCATAAAAATAAATCCAATTAGATAACCACCAGTTGGTCCAAATAATTTGGTAAATCCTCCAGAAAATCCTGAAAAGACTGGTAGCCCTATAAGGCCTATGAAAAGATAAACTATATAACTAAGGGTTCCTCTTTTTTGTCCTAGTACATATACTGAAAAATAAATTGCAAGATTAGTTAATGAAATTGGTACTATTCCAATAGGCAGTGATAGTGGTCCTAATATACAAGTAACCGCCGCCATAACCCCAATCAATGTTAATTGATGAGTATTAATTTTCTTTGTGTTTTCCATAACTTAATTCTCCTTCTATTTTTGAATATCAAAACCAAGCGTTGAAAGCATAATTTTATCTTGCTCAGTATTATTTCCTACAGTAGTTAACATATCACCAGTAATTGTTGCATTGGCACCAGATAGGAAGATTTTTGAGCCTCCATCTGCCATACGAATATAAGCAGTTGGATTTAAGTAACGAAAAATTGCTATTGTCCTTAAAATATCTTCATCAGAAATTCTTTCTAAATTGCCAAATGGAGTACCTTTTATTGGCATTAATACATTGATTGGAATTGATTTGCCTCATTTTTTTTACAATCTCCTAATATTACATCTGGTTTTAAAAAAGCATATTCTTCAATTCTTGTATTATGATGAGCAGACTGAGCACAGAATTTACAGTTTTCACTACATTTTCCGCTACGTCCATTAATAATTGTACAAAGATCTACTTTTTTTCACATAATTTTTCGCGAATGATATTAGTTCCTGCGCAAAGTTCTTTTAAATTTACAGTTAATAAAAATTCTAAATTATCATTTCTTTTTAAACGCTTTCCGGTAATAAGTTCTTTAGCTAGTTTTTCCATACAAGTTTACCCACATAAATTTAAAAATAAATTTTAACTTAGTATAAAATTTTTTCTATGAAATGTCAACCTATATTTTAAATTTGGTTTACAATTGTTTGAGGAATATAAAAATATTTAACGACATTTCAGAAGGAAAGTCTCTCAATTCTAAAGGGGAGTTATATGCTGCAACAAAAAAAACTTTAGTGGGCGTCTAAATCTCCTTCTGAAGTCGTTAATACTGCAGCTCCGCAGGAGATGATTTACTTGAGCTTCTGCAACATAATTTCATCCAGAAGTTATAAGTGACTTAACTATTTCTTAACTATTTTTTAAGTATTGCAGAGGAAGCATAAAACTATATTGACATTATATAATTATGTTGGTACAATGTGTTAAAGAGTGATGACTAAGGTCACACGAAGGGGTACACCACCACGGGTGTAGGTCTTCGTGTGACCTTTTTTGTTGTATCCAAATTTTGGGGGGTGGAATTATGATATACGTAAATGGCAATGAAATAAGCAATGCGGATAATTTGAGGTTATCTGATTATCTAGTACGAGAAGGTTATACAATTTCTTTTGTTGCAGTTGAATGTAACGGTTCTATTGTGCCAAAAACTCAATATGAAGAAAAAATATTAACTGATGGTGATATTATTGAAGTTGTAAGTTTTGTAGGAGGCGGCTGATTTGAATATAAAGATTAATGGTAAACCAGTAACAACTAATTGTTTAACTCTTCATGATCTACGCACAGAGCATTATGATTATGAAAAAAATATAATAACTATTTTGAATGGATTTCAAACCTTTGATGACTATAAGATTAGTGAAAATGATGAAGTAAACTTTATTGAAAAAGGCAAAATGCCATCACAAGATGAATTCGAAAGCTTGATGTGCGCAAGACATACTCCACATGTATTTGAAAAAGTTAAAGCTTCCAAGGTTGCAATTGCTGGTCTTGGAGGTCTTGGTTCTAATATAGCAGTAAGTTTAGCAAGAACAGGAGTAGGTCATTTACATTTAATTGATTTTGATATTGTAGAACCCAGCAACTTAAATCGTCAGCAATATAAAATTAAACATCTTGGACTATATAAAACAGAATCATTAAAAAATGAAATTAAAGAAATAAATCCATTTATTAAAGTAACTATTGATACTGCTTTAGTTACTGAAGAAAATGTTCAAGAATTATTTAAAAATGATGACATTATTTGTGAAGCTTTTGATAATCCAAAAGCTAAGGCTCTACTTGTAAATACTATTCTTGAATGTTATCCACTAAAGAAAATTGTAGCAGCTTCAGGAATGGCAGGGTATGAAAGCAGTAATACAATAATAACAAAAAAAATAGCAGATAATTTTTATTTGTGCGGCGATGGGAAAAATGGCGCTATGGTAGGGCGAGGTCTAATGGCTCCACGTGTAACTATTTGCGCAGGTCATCAGTCAAATATGGTTCTAAGATTAATACTCGGAATAGAAGAAATATAAATTTAACAGTAAGAAAATAAAGGAGAAAAAAACATGGAAAATAATACTGACAAACTTATTATAGGTGGACATGAATTTAGTTCGCGATTTATATTAGGATCTGGGAAATATTCACTTGATCTAATAAATGCAGCTGTTGAAAATGCTGGTGCTCAGATCATTACTTTAGCATTACGTCGTGCTAATTTGGGCGGTACTGCTAATATTTTAGATTATATACCTAAAAACGTTACATTACTTCCAAATACATCAGGGGCTCGTAATGCTGAAGAAGCAGTTCGTATTGCACGTCTAGCTCGTGAAATTGGATGTGGAGATTTTATTAAAATTGAAGTTATTCGTGATTCAAAATATCTGTTGCCAGATAATTATGAAACATTAAAAGCTACTGAAATTCTTGCAAAAGAGGGATTTATAGTAATGCCTTATATGTATCCAGATTTAAACGTTGCAAGAGATATGGTAAATGCAGGAGCTGCAGCTATTATGCCACTTGCTGCACCTATTGGATCAAATAAAGGATTATGTACACGTGATTTTATTAAAATTTTAGTTGATGAAATTGAACTTCCAATTATTGTGGATGCAGGAATTGGACGACCTTCTCAGGCTTGTGAGGCTATGGAAATGGGAGTTGCTGCTGTTATGGCTAATACTGCAATTGCTACAGCAGGTAATATTCCAGCTATGGCGGATGCTTTTAAGAAGGCAATAGAAGCAGGAAGAGGCGCATATCTTTCAGGGCTTGGTAGTGTACTTTATAACGGTGCTTCAGCTTCATCACCATTAACTGGATTTATTAAAGATTAAGGAGGGGATTTAAATGGAACAACGTATTGATCATATGAAATATATGGAAGGTATGGAAGAGCTTGAATCTAATGTTATGGATCAGGTTATCTCAAAAATGGAAGCATATGATTCTGAAAAATATACAGCTCATAATGTGCTTAGAGCTCTTAAGAAAGACGTATTAGATATTGAAGATTTTGCAGCTTTATTATCGCCTGCAGCGTTTCCTTTTCTTGAGGACATGGCTAAGCGTGCTAAATTAGAAACACATAAGCATTTTGGTAATTCAGTTTATATGTTTACTCCAATTTATATTTCTAATTATTGTGAAAACTATTGTATTTATTGTGGTTTTAACTGCTATAATAAAATTAAGCGTGCGAGACTTAATGCAGAGGAAATAGAAAAAGAAATGCAATGTATTGCTAAAACTGGACTACAAGAAATATTAATTCTTACTGGTGAAAGTCGTAGTATGTCTGATGTTTCTTATATTGGTGAAGCCTGCAAAATAGCTAGAAAATATTTTAAGGTGGTTGGCCTTGAAGTATATCCAATGAACTCAGATGAATATGCATACGTACATAAATGTGGTGCAGATTTTGTTACTGTATTCCAAGAAACTTATAATTCAGATAAATATGAAACATTACATTTAGAGGGACACAAACGTGTTTTCCCTTATCGTTTTAACGCACAGGAAAGAGCATTAAAAGGTGGGATGAGGGGTGTTGGATTTGCTGCACTGCTCGGATTGGATGATTTTCGCAAGGATGCTTTTGCAACAGGACTTCATGCATACCTTCTTCAACGTAAGTATCCACATGCTGAAATTGCTCTTTCATGTCCAAGGTTACGTCCAATAATCAATAATGATAAAATTAATCCAAAAGATGTACATGAGAGGCAGTTGCTACAGATAATTACTGCATATAGAATATTTATTCCTTTTGCAAACATTACTATATCAACTCGTGAACGTGCTGGTTTTCGTGATAATGTAATTGGACTTGCAGCAACTAAAATTTCAGCTGGAGTTTCAGTTGGAATAGGCGGTCATAGTGATAAAGAAGAGGCTAAAGGTGATGAACAATTTGAGATTTCGGACCCACGTACAGTATCAGAAATATCTGATGTAATTGCTAATCATGGTCTTCAATCAGTTATGAGTGATTATATATATGTATAAAATGTTGGCAATTACCAATCGTCATCTTTGCAATAATGACTTTTTAGCACAGATACAAGACATATGTACATTGAATGAAAAAAATACAGTGATTAAGTCTGTCAGTATAGTACTTAGAGAAAAAGATTTACCCGAAAATGATTATAAGGATTTAGCATCTAAGGTATTAAAAATATGTAAAAAAAATAATACAGAGTGTATATTACATACTTATTATAAAGTAGCAAGTGAACTTAATTGTAAAAAGATTCATCTGCCTTTATATGTTTTAAAATCTAAGCCGGATGTATGCAAGGAATTTAATGAAGTTGGAGTGTCTATTCATTCAGTATATGAAGCAATAGAAGCTATTAATTTAGGTGCAACTTATATTACAGCAGGACATATATTTGCTACTGATTGTAAAAAAGACATTCCACCAAGAGGTTTAAGCTTTTTATCATCAGTCTGTAGTTCGGTAAATATTCCTGTTTATGCTATTGGTGGAATTTTGCCTGCAAATGCTCAAAAAGCTATTAATGCAGGTGCAGATGGTATTTGTATTATGTCAGGGTTAATGACTTGCAAAAATCCTAGGGTATTTATATAAAAAACAAATCTTCACATTATAATAATTCGATAATTTTGTTAAATAAAAGTATAGTGAGCAATTAAGGGGGGCGTACTTTTACGCATAATTAAAGGTATAGTGAAAGGCAGTCTTCAAATCGCAAGATGAAGTAAATTCCTGAACACTTTTATGATGCAATACTTGAACATTGCATCATAAAATTCTTGAATGAACATTTCTAAAATAATGAAAAAGACTACCTTGGGTACCATAGAAAAGAGCACTAGTTTTTAGTGCTCTTTTCTATGGTAAACTTTATTTTTTCTATATTAATTGTTTTTATTATGCTCAAGTTTTTTCTTTTTTGTAAAAAGATTACGCGGTCCCAGATGATATCAAAAATGTATGGACCAACCATAGCTATTTTATCCAGATAAACTCTAAATGTTATAAGAGCGTCCTGATTATTATCTACTCCGTATGCCTTTCCTAGAGGGTTCCCTGTGCTGTAAGGTATGATAACAACATTGCCTTCATCAGCTTTTCATGCCATTTTATATGCATAATAGTACCCGGCGTTTTCATACCCTTTAGGGAAAAATTCGAGTAGGAGATAGCAACAGGTATGGAATATAGGAGGCTAGTGTCGTATAATTACATTATAATTAGTAGATATGTTCCCACTAACAGCACAAGGGGAGTGTGTCGCGTTGATAGAAAGGTAACTATTTGAATAAAGGAGCTATTAGATATATGAATTTTTATTTCGCACCTATGGAAGGTTTGACTGGGTACATTTATAGAAATGCCCATAATGCTTTTTTCAATAATATAGATAAATATTTTTCACCTTTTATTGTTGCAAATCAAAGTGAAAGTTTTAAAACTAGGGAATTAAATGATATTTTGCCTGAAAACAACCAAGGACTAGTTTTGATTCCACAATTACTAACCAATAATGCAAAAGATTTTATTCATACTTCAAAGAAAATAAAGATGCTGGGATATAATGAGATCAATTTAAATTTAGGATGTCCTTCTAGAACTGTAGTTTCAAAAAATAGAGGATCTGGATTTCTTTCAAAAAGAGAAGAACTTGATGTGTTTTTAGACGAAATTTTTTCTCAATCGATAACAAAAATCTCATTAAAAACCAGGATAGGAAAAGACCAACCTGAAGAATTTTATGATTTAATCGAAATATTTAACAAATACCCTATAGAAGAGCTTATTATTCATCCAAGGATTCAAAAAGATTTTTATAAAAATAAGCCTAATATGAAAATCTTTAAGGAAGCCTTGATTTTAAGTAAAAATCCTGTTTGCTATAATGGTGACATTTTTACAATCAAAGATTACAAGGAGTTTTCGGCTGATTTCCCTAGTGTAGATACTTTAATGCTTGGCAGGGGATTATTAGCCAATCCTGGACTGAACAGCTATATTACAAATAATATCAAACTTGAAAAAAAATTGCTGAAGGACTTTCATGATAAAATTTATGAAGATTATAAAAGAATACTCTTTGGAGATAGGAATGTCTTGTTTAAAATGAAAGAATTATGGTTTTATATGATTCCGGTGTTTTCTGATAATGTAAAGTATGCAAAAAAAATTAAAAAATCAGAAAGATTATACGATTACGATGAAGCTGTTTCAAGCTTATTCAGAGAACAGGATGTTTTAGAAAATTGAGCTGAAAGCGATGAAATTATAGGTTGGAATGGAATAAATACACACCCCTATGGATTTTGAATTTAGGGGTGTACACTTTTTAGCAGAAAAATATGTAGTATGTAGAATGAAAACATAGGCGCAAGTTATAAAAAGATAATTTTAGCTACTCATCAGCTAGAACCGACTTATATAAGTTAAATCTTTCAATGGACAGTGATATAGTTAGTATCGGTTCGCCTCCACCAGTAAAACCCTCGACTAATTAATAAATTAGTTGGGGGTGTTCTAATTTATTTTTAATAGAATAGTGCAGTAAACTGCATTGTAAATGAGTTTAATGAATTAAGGAAAATAGACTCTACAAAGCTAAAGATAAAAGATAACCTAATAGATTATATAAGTAAGTAAGACGGGGTGCCCTTAGTGGATGCCCCGTCTACTTTTGTGTTAGGGAGTGAATAAGCACATGTTTTATAATGAATATGTTCTTTTCCCAAAAGATATATTTGGATTCAATGTAACAATTTTAAAAATAAAAATACAGGTGTTTTTTGTTCTATAGCTGATATACCATTTATTAAAAAAAATAGAACTATTTATGAAGATACTTGTTGTATGGCTGGTATTGAAATTGTTGGATTTTGATTTTTATTATTATAAATGGTATTCTATTTTATATAGATAGTAGTATTAGGGGAGTGAGGAAGGTTATAATGGGATATAGAATTGAAAAGGATTTACTTGGTGAGATAAAGATAGATGATAAATTTTATTATGGAATTAATACTCAAAGGGCAATTGAAAACTTTCCATTAGAAAATAAGAGCGTTAATTTAAAATTAATATATGAAATTGCAATTATTAAAAAAGCAGCAGCGATGGTAAATAAGAATCTTAAAAAGCTCTCTGAAGAAAAAGCAAATGCGATTATAAAAGCAAGTGAAGATGTAATTGAAGGAAACCTTGATTATAACTTTGTGGTAAGTGCTTTTCAAGGTGGAGCGGGAACTTCAACTAATATGAATGTAAATGAAGTAATCGCTAATAGAGCAATTGAAATCCTTGGAGGAAATAAGGGGGAATATGATTTAATTCATCCTTTAAATGAAGTTAACATGTCTCAATCTACCAATGATGTTTATCCAACTGCACTTAGAATCGCAGCAATCCATCTTATAAGGAAGCTAAGTAATTCCTTGTCTGAGTTGCAGCAGTCTTTTCAAGAGAAGGAAAATGAATTTGCAGATGTGATAAAGCTAGGGAGAACCCAGCTTATGGATGCACTTCCTATGATGGTAGGTCAGGGATTTGGAGCCTATGCAAAGGCATTAGAGAGAGATCGTTGGAGAATTTACAAGGTAGAAGAGCGGTTAAGACAAATAAATATGGGCGGCACGGCTATTGGGACGGGATTAAATGCTACGAATAAATTTATATATATGATAACGGATTACCTTCAAGATTTAACAAAGTTAGGACTCGCTAGGTCTGATTATCCAATGGATATAACTCAAAACTGTGATGTGTATGTGGAGGTGTCAGGTTTATTAAAGTCTTGTAGTGTTAACTTATTAAAAATATCAAATGATTTGAGGTTATTAAATTCTGGACCTAAGGGTGGTTTTGGAGAGATGAATTTACCTGAAATGCAAGCAGGTTCTACAATAATGCCTGCAAAAGTTAACCCTGTGATTCCGGAGATGGTGGCTCAGGTTTCCATGAGAGTTATTGCAAATGATGGAGCTATAACTATGGCTAGTTCTATGGGACAATTAGAGTTAAATTCCTTTACCCCACTTATTGCAGAGAGTTTGCTTGAATCCCTTGAGCTTTTAAATAAATGCGTTATAATATTTAGAGAAAAATGTGTTGAGGGTATTACTGTAAATGAAAAAAAATGTAAAGAGAATCTTGAAAAGTCAACAGCTTTAGTTACAGCATTAGTTCATCATATAGGTTATGATAAGGCTAGTAGCATAGCAAAGAAAGCTTTAAAAGAGGATAAAACTATTAGAGATATACTACTTTCAGATGAAATACTTTGTAAGGAAAAAATAGAGAAAATATTAAATCCGTACGAATTAACGAAACCAGGAATACCTGGATTAAAATAAGGGGGAATAAAAATTGAGTTTAAATGATACACCTCGCTCAGAAAGAGTTCATATAGCGTTATTTGGCATGAGGAACGCAGGAAAATCTAGCATAATTAACGCTTTAACAAATCAGGAAATAGCCATTGTTTCGGAGATGAAAGGAACAACTACTGACCCAGTATATAAGGCAATGGAAATATTGCCCATAGGGCCTTGTGTAATAATTGATACAGCAGGTTTAGATGATGTTGGAGAGTTGGGGGAATTAAGAAAAAAGAAGACACTTGAGGTTTTAAATAAAACAAATATTGCTTTAGTGGTTATTGATACCTCTATTGGACTAACTGACTATGATAAATTTATTATTGATCAAGTTAAAAGTAAAAAGGTCCCAGTAATAGTGGTTTTGAATAAGAACGATAAAGCTTTCGTAAATGAAGAGCTTATTAGAGAAATAAAAAAACAACTAGATGTTCCTTCTGTTTCTGTTTCAGCAGTTACAAAACAAGGAGTAAAGGAATTGAAAGATAAAATTATAAGTATGATCCCGGAAGAAGAAGAAAAATTTAAAATCATAGGTGATCTTATAAATCCTGGGGATTTTGTAGTATTAGTTACTCCTATAGATAAGGCAGCCCCAAAGGGACGGTTAATACTTCCTCAGCAACAGACGATTAGAGATATTCTTGAAAGCGATGCAATTTCAATTGTTACTAAAGAACATGAGCTAAGGGAAACTTTAGAAAATCTAGGTAAGAAACCTAGAATTGTTATTACAGATTCACAAGTGTTTTTAAAAGTTGCAGCGGATACACCTAAGGACATTCCTATGACCTCTTTTTCAATTTTATTTGCAAGATATAAGGGGGATTTAGTTGAACTCATAAGGGGAGTTAAGGCAGTTGAAAAGCTCAAAGATGGAGATAAAGTACTAGTTTCAGAAGGATGTACACATCACCAACAATCTGATGATATAGGAAGAGTTAAAATTCCTAGATGGCTTAGGCAAATTACGGGTAAACAGATAGATTTCGAGTACACTTCAGGGGTTACTTTCACTGAAGATGTAAAAAGATATGCATTAATAATACATTGCGGTGCTTGCATGTTAAATAGAACTGCAATGTTAAATCGAATTGAATCAGCAAAGGAATTCAGTGTACCAATAGTTAATTATGGGATTTTAATTGCATATGTTCAAGGCATATTAGATAGAGCTCTAGAACCTTTTCCGTTGGCCAAAATGTTATGGGATGAAGAATAAAATAAGTTTTGTTTAGAAAACTAACGAGAAGAGATTTGTTTGCAAAATGTTATAAATGAATTTTCAAACCCTTGAATTCAGGGGTTTTCGTTGTTTTTTGGGTGAAAATTGTGCTTGGATCATAAGCTCTTGGGTTAAATTAAAATAAATGCCAGTTTTAGTGGTTTTATTTTTTTGTATTTGAATATTATGCCAAATATTATTATAATAAATGGTGAGTAGTTGATTTACATAAATGAAAAAATACAGCAAGAAATTTCTCGAGAGGAGACTAACTAATATGCCGATGATAATAATTCGAAATGATATAACAAAAATGAAAATAGATACCATTGTCAATGCTGCGAACACAGCACTAAAAATGGGCGGTGGAGTATGTGGATCAATATTCTCTGCCGCTGGGGATGAAAAGCTTCAAGAGGAATGTGACATCATTGGGAAGTGCAATGTTGGCGAAGCTGTCATCACAAGTGGCTATAGCCTTCCAGCAAAGTACATTATTCATACAGTTGGTCCCATATGGAACGGTGGCAACTCGGGTGAGGCAAATTCGCTACATAACTGTTATATTAATTCACTGAAAATTGCTTTGCAGTATAAGTGCAAATCTATCGCCTTCCCGCTGATATCCTCCGGAATCTATGGCTACCCGAAAGATAAGGCATTACAGATAGCAATTTCTGCAATAGGCGAATTCCTAATAAATCACGAGATGACGGTTTATTTGGTAGTCTATGATAAGAAAGCCTTTATTTTGAGTGAAAAACTTTTTTCTGCAATTGAAAAATATATTGATGACAACTATGTTGAGAAGCACCATCTTAGTGAACGCCGCAGACATATAGAGTCTTACGAATATTATCAATTTGAAGAAATGCATGAGGATTACTCAAAATGTGATCTTTGCAGCCCTGTACCTGTAAAGGTAAAGCGCAGTCTTGAGGATGTAATTAGCCAACTTGATGAGTCTTTTTCACAAATGTTGTTGCGGCTTATTGATGAAAAAGGAATGACAGATGTTGAAACTTATAAGAAGGCCAATATCGACCGAAAGCTGTTTTCTAAAATCCGCAACTATAAGGGTTACAACCCTAGTAAAGTCACATCAATAGCCTTTGCCATAGCTATTAGATTGAGTTTGGATGAAACACGTGATTTGCTAAATAAAGCTGGATACACATTGTCTCACAGCAATAAATTTGATGTGATTATTGAGTATTTCATAGAAGAAGGCAATTACAACATCTACGAGATAAATGAGGCCTTGTTCGCCTTTGAGCAAGTTCTACTTGACGTATAATTGTCGCTTTGAAAGCGACCAATTAGCATTGTAATACTGTTATCCTTTAATTATCAAAGTAAGGGGGTTAACAAGATGAAAACAAACTTAACTGAATTGGTATTTATACTTGATAAGAGCGGTTCAATGTCGGGCCTTGAGAGTGACACTATAGGCGGCTACAATGCATTGCTTAAAAAACAGAAGGAAGAGCCAGGTGAAGCAATTGTCTCCACGGTGCTTTTCGATGATAACGTTGAGCTTTTACATGATAGAGTAAACGTTAAGGGTATTCGCTCTATAACAGAAAAAGAATACTTTGTTGGTGGGTGTACTGCACTTTTAGATGCTATAGGAAAGACGATTAATAAGATTGGGAATGTACAGCGAAATGCCAATGAACAGCAACGTGCAGATAAGGTGATGTTCGTAATCACTACTGATGGAATGGAAAATGCTAGCAATGAGTATAATTATGAAAAAATAAAGAAAATGGTTGAGAGACAGAAAGAAAAATACGGATGGGAATTCATTTTCATAGGAGCTAATATTGACGCTATTTCAACAGCTGCAAAATTTGGTATTAGTGCAGACAGAGCAGCCAATTATAATGCTGATGGCGAGGGCACGAGATTGAATTATGAGGCAGTTAGCCATGTTGTCAGTGAACTTCGTGCAAGCAGACCAATTACAGAGAGTTGGAAAGCAAAGATTGATGATGACTTTACACGTCGAAGTAAAAATAGTAAGAGATAGCAATAGGTACGGAATATGGGAGGCTGGTGTCGCATAATCACATTTATAATTAGTAGATATGTTCCCACTGACAGAACACGTGGAGTGCTGTATGTTGCTAAAGCTAAAAAGTTAATAGATTCGGCGCATATGCAGAAACAAGTATTCAGATAATATTTTTGCTCACTATTTTATTAAAAAATAGTATCGCTTGCAATTTTTTATGCTTTTCTTGCGATTGTTCACTCATATAAATATAGTTGGGTTATTGCGATTACTTTGTCCGCCTAATTTTTGAGTATAAGTGAAAACTTATACTCTGTTGTGATTACTAGGTTTGATATGGTAGGTACATTTTAATATAAATTATGACTATTTTTAAGCTATTAAGTTTACCTGCCTCTCTCAAAGAATTATTGCAATATCGTTAGCTTTTAAATTTAAGCCCTTAAAGATACACTTTCTTCATTTTCATTTTCATCTTCAGTTTGATTTTTAACAATAACATTTACGAACTTTTCTCCATACGGAAGACAAAATTGTATGAATGGACCTATTAACAATGCAGATATTATTGTACCTATTCCCAATATTCCGCCGAGTGTAAAGCCCATTATTAAAAAACTAACATCTAATGCCATACGAAT
>DHIM01000217.1:0-931 GCA_002403785.1 Clostridium sp. UBA4746 | reverse complement strand
TTCTAAATTAGTTTTATCTTTTACAATAAATGGAATAATATCATTTGGTGCAACACCTAGATCACTTGCTTTAAGTATAGAAAATCCAATTGCAATTAAAGCACAACCGATTACAACTAAAAGTATTTTTATACCAATATTTAAGGATGCAATTGGGAAAAATGAAACAGCCTTTACTCCAAGGTCAATAATGGGTCCTACACCAATAACGCATATAATTGTTCCTATCTTTATACGACGTCTTTCAACTACAAGTATTATGCAAAACAATACAAATAAAATAATCATATTAGCATTTCCGGGTGTTTTATTTAATAAAAATGCTAATCCTTGAGTGAATAAAGTAAATGGATCGGAACCAATATTAGTTTTTAAAAACAAGGCTACTCCAATCTGTATAATGCTCATTCCTACAAAAAATATAATTAGCCTTTTAATTAGATTTATTTTTTTAGTCATATTTTCCATCCCTTTCTTTATATTTTATAGTTGCTTAATGTGCAATCTTTTTTTATCATACTTTAAACACCAACGTTTGTTTATGTTCATTTATGTTCGCTTTTATTTCGTTTGATTTCGCTTATTTTCATTTTACTATATTTTAGTAAACGGTGTCAACAGTTGAAGCCTTTAAAATTTATATTAATAAATGCCATTATCAATAAATGGAGCGGTGATAATGTTTTAGCCTAGCGTAATTGCTAGGTTTTTTATAGAACACTGAATGTATGTTTACAAAATGATAACAATAATATTGTACAATATTATCGAGGTGATGTTATTGGAATTAGAGTGGAACCAACAAAGAGTAACAGCTGAGATTATGAAATATAAAGAATTATTAGATGAGGGAATTATAACAAAAGAAGAGTTTTCTATTAAGGAAAAAGAATTATTAAGAAAAATAATTGAGAAGCTTTTGATATTTCTT
>DHIM01000291.1:6285-6722 GCA_002403785.1 Clostridium sp. UBA4746 | reverse complement strand
ATTATAAAGAGCACCTCAGAAACGAATCCGTTTATAAATGTCAATGGTTTATTTTTTACAGCTCAAAAGATCTCAGATTGAAAACATATCCACAATTTTATAAAAAATATTTATCTGACCTTAACGTAATCTTAAGAATATGTAAGTATATTTTCAAATACAAATCAGATATACTTGACTTAATGGTAAAAAAAAAGTAATATAAATAACAATTATACAAATACAAATAAGTGAATATGACTAATTAATTAAACGAATAATTCATTTTTAAAAATAGTGACAAAAAACTAGAAGCATAATTAACACTCGATTATATTGAAATATTCATTATGTATAGGCATTATCTAAAAAAAATCAACATATACACAAACAATTGTAAAATTTAATTTGTGGAAAAACTGAATAATTTTATTTGTAAAAAGTGAATTTTTACTAAA
>DHIM01000291.1:4252-6101 GCA_002403785.1 Clostridium sp. UBA4746 | reverse complement strand
AGTTAGTAATATGTTAACTTGCAACAAAGTCAGGGTACAAAACAAAATTGAAACATTTTCAACATTTGGTGATGCTGGACATGGAGGTATCACAAGATTTTCTTTGTCGGAAGCAGTACTTCAGGCAAGAGCAGAATTCATTAAGAGAATGAGGGCAGTTGGTGTTGAAACCGTAACTGATGATATGGCAAACATGTATGCAACTCTTCCTGGAACAGAAGGTGACCTTCCTAGAATTGTAATGGCATCACATTGTGATTCAGTTAGAAATGGTGGTAACTACGATGGTATTCTGGGTGTTATAACAGCAATGGAAGTAGTTGAAACAATTGCTACAGAAAAGATTCCTCATAGGCATCCAATTACAGCTATGATTTGGACCAATGAAGAAGGGTCACTTTATCCACCAGCAATGATGTCTTCGGGCGTTGTTTGCGGTAAGTTTGACAAAGCTAAGATGCTCTCTTCAAAGAGTCCTGAAGGAGAAACCTTTGGAGAAGTTTTGAAGCAGAGCGGATATGTAGGCGACGAAGCGAATAGACTCAACTCTAAAGACTACATGGCTATGTTAGAGCTGCACATCGAACAAGGTCCTGTACTCGAAGCTGAACAGAAGCAAATTGGTGTTATAGAGGGCGTTGTAGGAATGGTTAATTACAGAATTAGGACTTATGGACAGGCTGACCACGCAGGAACTACGCCAATGCCATACAGAAGGGATGCCCTTTTGGCTGCAGCTTCCGCTCTTAAGTATTTACATGCAGAACTTGATAAACTTGACAGTAACCTTGTTTACACAACTGGTGAAATTCTTTGCCATCCATGTGTACATACTGTTATTCCTGACTTTGTTGACTTCTCATTAGATGCAAGACATCAGAATTCAGAAGTCATTAAACAGGTTGTTGAAATAATCAAGAATATGCCTAAGGAATTTGATAAGTGCGAAGTGAAATATCAAGTAGCATGGGCGCGTAACACAATTGAATTCAATGAAGAATTAGTGGGTTTCGTTCAGAAGAGTGCGGATGCATATGGCTATACAAACAAAAGAATGTACAGTGGTGCAGGACATGATGCACAGTATGTTGCTGAAATGATGCCTACTACTATGATCTTCGTTCCAAGTAAGGAAGGACACAGCCATTGCGAACCGGAATTCACATCTGTTGAAGAATGCTGGAGAGGAATAAACGTAGCTCTGCAGACAGTTTTGGAGATTGACAAAAAATAGGAATAAATCATAATGTTAAAAGCCCACTTAAGTTAAGGTGGGCGTTTAACATTTAATTAAATAAATATTTTGTGTCATCTTAGTATTCTATGTTGTAGGAAGTATATATTATCTGGAGGAATTTTATGAATATATGTAATGTTGAGAAAATCATAAAGGAAATTGAACTTATGAAGCCATATCATGCTTATATGATTTTAGAAATAACGTAATAATATAAATTAACATTCTTTTAATGTGAATATAACAAATGTTATTTATAATGTAATTACAAGTAGGATTAAAATAAGAATTGGACTATTAGTTTCTGATACTAAGATGATGGGAAATATAATGGGAGGTATTTGTATGATAATTAATTATGCACACAGGGGTGCTAGTGGCTATTTTCCGGAAAACACAATGCTTTCTTTTAGAAAAGCAATAGAACTTGGGGCAACTGGGATAGAAACGGATGTTCAGATGACTTCTGATGGAGTCCTTGTTCTCATTCATGATGAGAATATAAGCCGAACTACTAATGGATTAGGCTTAGTAAAAGATTTTACTTATGGTAGTTTAAATAAATTGGACGCAGGTTCTTGGTTTAATGACAATTATAATAGTGAAAAAATA
>DHIM01000291.1:0-4116 GCA_002403785.1 Clostridium sp. UBA4746 | reverse complement strand
GATTATAATAGTGAAAAAATACCCACTGCTGAACAACTAATCGTTTTGGCCAAATCAAACAATATGCTATTAAATTTAGAGATAAAAAATGGTGAAGTTACATATCCAGGCATTGAAGAAAAACTCATTAAAATGCTATATAAATATAATTACGCGGACAAAGTAATGTTATCTAGCTTTAATCATTACTCTATGGTACATTGCAAAGAGATTTCTAAAGAAATAAAAACAGGGCTTTTATACATGTCCGGCCTTTACCAGCCAGAAATATATTGCAAACACACTGGAGCAGATGCTTTGCATCCATATTTTCGCTCAATCAATAAGGAAATCATTGATAATGCAAAAAAAAGAGGGCTATTAGTGAATCCTTTTACTGTAAATGAAGAAGCTCATATGAAAAATTTAATTATATCTGGAGTTGATGGTTTAATTACTAATTATCCAGATAAATTAAAGAAAATTTTATTGAATTCTAAAATATAAATATTTATTTAACATTACACAAGAAGCTTGCTGTTGACTAAAACAGTAGGGTTCTTTATTTCTTTGTTGCTATATTACTAAAGCTAAAGGATATCCCATTTAACTTAACGTTAACAACAATTACCTTTTCCCTTAACATAAATTATATAAAATAGTAATTGTACTTAATTTTTATGTTTTGGTCCAAGAATGTTTAATTACCTCATAGCAACTAGAAGACGATGGCTATAAAAAATAATGTTAATAAGGATTAAAATTATTGTAAAAACCAAAAGGGGGACTATAGTGAGTGAAATTAATTTAAAAAAACAAAAGACAGCCAAAATACAATTAAAAAAAACCAATACTAAATTAAAAACAAAATTAGAACCATATGTATTTTTACTTCCTAGTTTGTTATTATTTAGCTTGTTTGTTTATTATCCGTTTTTTAAAACTTTATATATGAGTTTTGGTTTAACAAATGCACATGGGAAATTTCAAGAATTTATTGGACTTCAAAACTATGTAGAAATATTTACTTCACCAGATTTTATAAATAGCTTAGTTGTTACAATGGAATTTGTTATTATTACAACTCTCCCATCTGTAATAATTGGACTTGCTTTAGCGCTACTTGCAAATAATAAAGTAAAAGGGTTGGGTATATCAAAAGTAATGTTTGCAGTGCCGATAGCAGTATCTTCTGCATCCGCATCAATTATTTGGGGGATAATTTTTCATCCAAGTATAGGAATGTTAAATAATATTTTAAAAACAAACATTGGGTGGCTAATAGATCCACATTGGGCACTATTATCTGTTGCGTTTGTAACCATTTGGATGAATGTTGGAGTTAATTTTATATTTATTTTCGCAGGTCTAAAAAATGTTCCACAAGAAATACTTGAAAGTTCATCTATAGATGGAGCAAGATATTTTACGAAATTATTCAAAATTATCATTCCAATGATATCACCTACATTATTTTTTATGGTTTTTATGGACATTATGAATGCATTTCAATCATTTGGACAAGTAAATATATTAACTAATGGTGGACCTGGTAATTCTACGAATGTATTGGTATTTTCCATTTATAGAGAAGCATTTTTTAATGGTAGGTTTGATACCGCGTCCGCACAGTCAATTATATTATTTATAATTATGTTTGTTATAG
Organism: Clostridium sp. UBA4746; assembly: GCA_002403785.1. Classification (GTDB taxonomy): domain Bacteria; phylum Bacillota; class Clostridia; order Clostridiales; family Clostridiaceae; genus Clostridium_AD. The sequence goes on along the minus strand of DHIM01000291.1, from coordinate 2,471 downwards.
CAATGCTTCAATTTAGTTATGAAAAGAAGGGAGTGCATTATTCATAATGGAAAATAAAAAAAGGAATGTAATTTTGCTTATTTCTAATCTTGCGGTTGGATTGCTTATGATTTCTCCAATTTTATATGCACTGTCAGTAACATTTATGACGACAGACCAAATACACAGTATGCCACCAAAGTTATTTCCTAAGAACTTTTTTCTTGGTAACTATAAAGATGTAATTGCTGCAGTACCTATATTTAGATTTATATTTAACAGCTTTGTGGTATCAATAGCTGTAACTATTGGACAAATTGTAACCTCTTGTCTTAGCGCCTATGCATTTGCTTTTTATGAATTTAAGGGGAAGAAAATCCTGTTTATAATTATGATTGCTACAATAATGGTACCTGGAGAGGCAATTATTATCTCTAATTATTTAACTATAGGTTCATTAAAATTATTGGATACATATACAGGACTTGTTTTACCATATTTAACATCAGCAATGGGAATTTTCATGATGAGGCAATATTTTTTAACAGTGCCTAAAGAACTCAGAGAAGCCTCAATTATAGATGGATGCAGTGGGCTTCAGTTTCTAACTAAAATTCTTATGCCTATCTCCAAACCTATAATCGGGTCACTCGGAATTTATATCTTTTTATTAACTTGGAATCAATATATGTGGCCTTTACTTATAACAAGTAAACCGGAAATGAGGACAGTTCAAATTGGAATGACTATGCTTCAATCTTCAGAAGTACAATCATTTGGAATGATGCTGGCAGGAATTATAATAATCATAATTCCATCTATATTTATATTTATAATTGGGCAAAAACAACTAATTGATGGAATGACGTCAGGTTCAGTTAAAGGCTAACAAATAAATTATATTATGTGTATTTTAAGGGGGATTTATTAATGAAAAAAAGATTGGGTTCAACTTTGCTCGCTATTATGGTCTCGGCTTCAATGTTAAGTGGGTGTGCAACTAAAAAAACAGATTCTACAACAACAAATGCTAAAGCCCAACATGTTAACATAACATTTTGGCATGGTATGGGTGGAAACTTAGGAGTTTCACTTAATAAATTAGTAAAAGATTTTAATGATTCTCAGTCGAACATTACGGTTACTGATCAATTTCAAGGTGATTATGATGCTGCACTTAATAAATTAAAAAGTTCGCAATTAAGTAACTCGGGTCCAGATGTCATGCAGTGTTATGATATAGGAACTAGATATATGATTGATAGTAAGAATATAGTTCCAGTTCAAAATTTTATTGATAAAGAAAAATATGATACGTCGAATCTAGAGCCAAATTTACTTGCTTATTATACAGTAGATAATAAATTGAACTCAATGCCTTTCAACTCTTCAACACCAATACTTTACTACAACAAAACTGCTTTTAAAGCAGCGGGACTAGATCCTAATACTCCACCTAAAACTTTAGCTGAAGTTGAAGCTATGGCGAAGAAATTAGTAAAGAAAGATGCAACAGGCAAAGTAACTCAATATGGATATGCAATGCCTATATATGCTTGGTTATTTGAACAGTTTATGATTAAACAAGGAAAAACCTATGCAGATAATGGTAACGGAAGAACTGGGGCCGCAACAACAGTTGAATACAATAAAAATGGCGGTGGATTAGCTATACTAAATGAATGGAAAAAACTAGTTGCTTCAGGTAACGTAGGAAACTTTGGACGTAAAACTGAAGACACTCAAAATGCATTTATGGCCGGAAATACAGCAATGTACTTAGATTCAACAGCATCTCTAAGTTCAGTTTTAACTGGCGTAAATAATAAGTTCGAAGTAGGAACAGGATTTTTACCTAAAATTAATAGTTCTGATAAAGGTGGCGTTTCTATAGGAGGTGCTTCTCTTTGGATAATGGACAAAAAAGATACAGCAAAACAACAAGCTTCTTGGGAATTTCTAAAGTTCATGGTATCTGCTAAAGAACAAGCGTATTGGAATGCAAATACTGGATATTTCCCTGTTAATAAAAAGGCTTATGATCTTAAAGAAGTCAAAGATAATTTAGTTAAATACCCACAATTTCAAACAGCAATTGATCAATTACATGCATCTACTCCAGCTTCAAAAGGCGCATTACTTGGAGTATTCCCAGAAGCTAGAGCTGCAACTGAAACTAACATTGAAACTATGTTAGGTGGAAAACAAACACCACAACAAGCCTTAGATAATGCAGCAAAAATAGCAATTAGTGCAATTGATAAATATAATAAAACTAATAAATAAAATTATCTTTAATAAAGTAAACTAGAGTTGAAATGAAAATAGTGACTTAAAGAGCACTATTTTCTTTTTAATTCTATTTAAATAAAAACAATAGATGTTATCGTAAGAGAATTATCAAGTTTAATTTAAAATTGACCCATCATCAGTTTAATAAATAAATGTGCTAGTAGCTAAATAAATATTTAGACTGATAGCCTATTTATTAC
>DHIM01000288.1:3088-17410 GCA_002403785.1 Clostridium sp. UBA4746 | reverse complement strand
CGTATATATAGTAATATAAATAAGGGAGATGTTTTTATGCCTAAAGATAGCCAACCTGATAATAAATTTTCTAGATTAGAAAAGAGTAACTATAATACTCCTATAACTAGAGAAACTGCAAAAAACCAAAATGCTACAAATAAAAAACAATCTGCTGATAGAAAATAAAAGAAAGGAGCATATAAACTTTTGTTTGTATGCTCTTCTTTTAAACTTTTATAATTAGTTAACAAATAAAAGATTATTAAGATATATTATTGCATTATCCTATTATTATGTTAATATTTATATATATGTTATTTTTTTGTGATTCATTATAGTTAGTGTTACTTTTATACTGTTAAGTCCAAGCTGCAGCATTCGTGTAGCTTTTTATGTTTTTAAATGCAAACGTTGAATTAGTAAGAGTGTCTGATAAGTTGAGGAGATTTTTGTACTATTTTAGAAGGAGTGAATATATTGAGCTTTAATGTTTATAATACTATGACTAGAAATAAAGATGAGTTTGTACCTTATAAAGAAGGTAAGGTGGGCATGTACACTTGTGGGCCTACAGTTTACAACTATGCACATATAGGTAATTTAAGGACATATATTTTTGAAGATGTACTTAAAAAATCATTAGAGTATCTAAATTATAAAGTTAAACATGTAATGAATGTTACTGATGTAGGTCATCTTCAATCAGATGGAGATGCAGGTCAAGATAAAATGTCCTTAGGCGCAAGCCGTGAGCATAAAACTGTTTGGGAAATTGCTAAATTTTATGAAGATGCCTTTTTTGAAGATTGTAAAAAACTTAATATAAAAAGACCAACTGTTGTATGTAGGGCTACAGATCATATACAGGATATGATAGATCTTATAAAAAAACTAGAAGAAAAAGGATACACATATGTATCTAATGGAAATGTATACTTTGAGATTGATAAATTCTCAGATTACACTAAACTTGCACATCTTAGTATAGATGAATTAGAAGCAGGAAGTAGAATAGAAATAGATCCGAATAAAAAGAATCCTCTTGATTTTGTATTATGGTTTACAAACTCTAAGTTTTCTAAACAAATTATGCAATGGGATTCACCTTGGAGCAAGGGGTTTCCGGGATGGCATTTAGAATGTTCGGCAATGTCTCTTAAATATATTGGTGAATATTTAGATATTCATTGCGGCGGAGTGGATCATATCGCTATACATCACACTAACGAAGTAGCTCAATCTGAAGGAGTAATAGGACATAAATGGGTGAAATATTGGATGCATGGTGAGTTTCTAGTATTAGACAGTGGTAAGATGTCAAAATCTAGTGGAAATTTTCTAACGGTATCAAGACTCGAAGAAGAAGGATATAGTCCTCTTGACTATAGATATTTTTGTCTTCAATCTAAATATAGAAAACAGTTACTGTTTAGTTTTGAGAGCTTAAATGATGCTAGAAATGGTTACAAAAAGCTTAAAGAGAGAATAACTACAGTTTTAACTTCTATTACTCAAAATGATGCAACTAGTGATGAGAAAATTGGAGCATACAAAGAGAAATTTTCATCATATATCAGTGATGATTTAAATATAGCAAATGCTTTCACTGTACTTTTTAATGTTTTAAAAGATGTTGAACTTAATAATAAAGAAAAAGCTATACTTATAGAAGATTTTGATAAAATATTCTCGTTGGATCTTATGACAATTGAAAATGAAACTACAAATATAGATGAGGAACTTATAAATAAGCTTATAATAGAAAGAACAGAAGCTAGAGTAAATAAGAATTGGGCAAGAGCGGATGAAATAAGAAATGAATTTATAGCTATGAATATAGAACTTCTTGATACTAAGGAAGGAACAACTTGGAAGGCCAAATAAGACATATGAATTAATGAGTGAAATTGTACGAATTAAAGCTTATAGACATTTTAAAAGGCTAAACAATTAATAACTGTTTAGCCTTTTGTGACGTTTGATTAAGGTGCTTTAATTGTTTCTAATGCACTATATGGTAAATTAGTTTATAATACTGTGTATAGTTAAAGCACATAGAAACATTATTAGATGAAACAATAAAAATTTTGAGGTGATAAGTATGGATAAATCAGCTTTAAAAGCGTCTATAGTAATTGCAATTATTGGTATAATTTTAATATCGATTATATATTTTAGACCTGTGAGCATTGAGAGGAACTATAGCGGATATATGTATGATGAGAATAGTGAATTTCAAAGATCCACAGAAATAAAACTTGTTGGGGAATTGCAAAAGAAATTATCTTTAAATTATATATTTACTGGAAGTGTGCAAGTAGATGGCATTAAAGAACAGATTACTCTAAAGAGAATATGGACGAAAAATAATATTTTTAAAACTTTAGGATATAGCGATTTTATAGAAACTAAAAATAATAAAACCGGGCAATATGAAGTGACAGGAACATTAAATATATCAAAGGACTTCAATGAAGTTATTATAAGACTTGGTAAAATAGACAGTAAATATAATGGCGAAATTAATATCTGTGGTCCAAGTAGTAATATAGAAGAAGCAAAAAAATTATAACAAGGAGGGGAGAAAAGAATTAATGTACGTAAAATGTATAAGAATATGGAAGAAACCTTGTATTTAAAGAGGGTTAGGTTATAATTTAAATCATTAAAAATTATTAAAAATTATTGGGGGAATTGTAATGTCTAAAGGATTAATTTTAAAATTAAAGCCATATTTAAGTAAAAAAATATGGGGATGGGAAAAATGGGTGCTTTCATGCCATAAAGATGGGAAATCTACAGTGGACGAAGGAATATATGAAGGTAAAGAATTATCTGAGATATTAGGATGTGGAGATAATTTTCCTATATTAAATAAAATTATAAAGGCAGAAGATACTTTATCTGTACAAGTACATCCAAATGATGAGTATGCTAAAAGAGTTGAGAATGCTAATGGAAAAACAGAGTGCTGGTATATATTAGAAGCAAAACCAGGGGCAACTTTGGTGTCAGGGATAAAAAAAGGTTTAAATAAAGACAAACTTAGGGTAATTATAAAAGAAGGTAAATTAGAAAATTACTTAGAGCGAATTATTATAAAAAGAGGGGATTTCATCTACATACCAGCGGGCACAGTACATGCTATAGAAGCTGGGGTAAAGCTTATTGAGGTGCAGCAAAACAGTAATATTACTTACAGACTTCATGACTGGGGACGTGGTAGGGAAGTGCATATTGAAAAATCTCTAGATGTCATAGATTATGATGGCAAGAATAAAGGTGGACGAATTGATAAATTTAGTAAATTAGAAACACCATATTTTAAAGTAGAAAAAATTGTAGTTCAAAACAATTATGTAGATACGGTTAATGATAGTTTCCATAGTTACACTGTAATACGTGGTGAGGGAGTTATAAAAGCTAATAATGAGCAAATTCACTTGAAAGAAGAAGAAACAATTTATATATCAAAAGGAATCGAGTATATGATTGAAGGGAACATGGAATTACTCAAATCAAGTGTGTAGGATTAAAGCTACGACAGATATAAAGGAGCGTTTAGAAAATGAAAAGAATGAAGTTATTGAAAAAAACAATGGTATTATTTACATTGATTTTTGTAGTTTTTGTAGGAGGTTGCGCTAGCAAAGCACAAAATAAGGTTGCTAACACCCCTAAAGCAACAAAAGCGGTAGATCCTTCAAAAGAAGTTAAAACAGAAAAAGGAGCTAATGATAAAAATCCAATAGTTACTATAGTAATGCAAGATGGATCAACTTTAAAAATAGAATTATATCCTGAAATTGCGCCTAATACTGTTAGGAATTTTGTATCTTTAGTTCATAGTGGTTTTTATAATGGATTGAATTTTCATAGAATAATACCAGATTTTATGATACAAGGAGGAGACCCAGATGGAACAGGTACTGGTGGACCTGGGTATTCAATAAAAGGAGAGTTTAGTGCTAATAATTTTAATAACACTCTAAAACATGAAAGAGGAGTAATCTCTATGGCGAGAAGTAATGATCTAGACTCAGCTGGCTCACAATTTTTTATAATGGTTAAAGCTAATAGTACTTTAGATGGCCAATATGCTGCATTTGGTAAGGTTACGAAAGGTATGGAAACGGTAGATAAAATAGTTTCTGTAGAAACTGACATGAGTGATAAACCTAAAAAAGATCAAAAGATGAAAACAGTTACCGTGGACACGTTTGGAGTAACTTATGGTAAAGTAGAAAAGACAAAATAAATACAAGAGATGCCCTTAGTAAGTTAAACACACTAGGGGCATCTTTTGTATTTATTATACTGTAAATTTAATATTTATGTTACTCTCGACATTTAATAGATTGATTATCAAAAACTCTCACAAATTTGATAGAGTATATATCACACATCAATATATCGTTTGTACCGCTTTCTTTAATGACAACGTAACTGATTCCAACTTCTTGTAAAATACCTTCCCGATCAACCCACATATTACTTCCAATTAAGAATTCTATTTTTATATATTTACCTATATGATTTTGCAACCAACCTTGATTATAGAGTGGATTATTTACTATGGGTGAGCCAGGTGCAATTTCATAGTCCTGACCAGGGGTTGTGGGTTTTGCAGTAGGGGATGGAGCCATAGGTGTTTGTCTTGTATCATCGTTTATACCAAATTTTAGCATAGGTGTCATTGGAGGTTCAAAAGACATAGAATCAGTATTCCACATTGGAGATTGATTAAAATTGGTAGGTGGAGATATAAACATAAAAAATCCTCCTCAAAAAATTATATTTTTTATTTGTAGTATTTAAGTACTGTTTTTTAATTAGGTAGTATAATATCGTGCTGTAGGATTGTAAAAGCAATGCTCAACTATTTCTATCTGGAAGGAGCCACTACCATATTACAGATGCAACGGTTTTCAGTCCATTTTCGTCTTCCCCACCGGTTTCACACCTTATTATTCGAGTCAAGAACCCTCTAGCACTATATGCCATCATTAGTCATCTCCTCAATTCACTTTACAGTATTATTGTATTCAAAATGTTAACATATGGTACATGAAAAATAAAATATTATCATATTATTCGTAAGATTTAACATAAATATCTAGTAAATTAATTGAAAGTTTGATACAATTAGATTGTATTTGCATTCTCTTTTGCCTAAATAGTATTATTTGTGGTAAGACAATAATAGCAAATGCATTTTTTATTTATAAAGATTTTTTACATAGTGATAATAATCAACTAATATATGTATATGTATATGTATATGTATATTGTTAGATGGATAAGTTATGAAACATTTATACAAGAGGTGAATTATGCTAAATAGTGGTTATATATTAGACAATAAATATGAAGTAATGAAAACCCTAGGAAAAGGTGGAATGGGTGTAGTTTATTTATGTAAAAACACAAGGCTTGGAAATTTTTGGGCCATAAAAGAAGTAATACAAGATTCAAAAAATATAGATATTTTGACAGAAGCTATAATTTTAAAAGATTTAAATCATCCAGGAATTCGTAGGATAGTTGATATATTTTATGAGAATAACAATTTATATATGGTTCAAGATTATGTAGATGGACAAACACTAAAGGAGTATGTTAAGGCAAATGGTAGAATAACAACAGAGAAAATTTGCCGAATAACATCAGATTTATGTGATATTGTAGGGTATTTGCACAATCAAAATCCAGCTATTATATATAGAGATATAAAACCATCTAATATAATGATAACTCCAAGTGAAAAAGTTGTTTTAATTGATTTTGGTATATCAAAAGTTTATAAGAGCGAAACAGAGAAAGACACAGTGTGTGCAGGCTCTAATGGATATGCAGCTCCAGAACAATATGGCTCAGGTAAATGTTGTGTGCAGACAGATATATATGGTATTGGAATGCTAGTTTACTTTATGGTTAAAGGGCGGACTCCTATCACAGGTATAGAGCCTCTTTTGGATGAAAATTATGAGGCTCATATTAATGAAAATTTAAAAAAAATTATACAGAAATGCGTTAAAATCGATATTAAGGATAGATATGATTCAGTTGAATCTTTAAGAAAAGAAATTTTAGAAGTATTAAAAGAAGAAAATTATGAAAAAACAGAGGTTTTAAATGAACGAAGTATTAGTACAAATGTAATTGCTAAAAAGTTCAAAATAAAAATGATAAGTAAAAATAAATTCAAAAAAACTATTAAAGGATTTTTTTGTTTTATAGTTATAGTTTTAGCAAGTACTTATGTTTTAAATGGAAATAAGGACGAAGTTACAGTTATGAACACTGTAGATATGGCCGAAGTTGTGATTCCTATAGTAGGTTCATCAAGTATAGAGCAAGCTGCTATCAAGGAATCAGTTAAAGAGTCTTCTAAGGCACCCATTTTAGCCCCTAAAAAGAAAAGACTACAAGTCTATAAACATAATGTTAACGAAAAACTAAAAAAGTAAATAGTTATAGATATAAAGATCAATTAATTTTATAGTTTAAGAAATTATTAATAAAATTTGAATTTCATGCACATATTAGGTAGAATCTCATACTATAGTAATAGCTTAAAAATAGGAGAAATAATTTATAATATAGATTAATTCGGACGATCATAAGAGTGAATTCATATTAACGCTTATTAATCATCCAGGTTACCTAGTTTATTTGTTAGGATTTGTCCCAATATAGTGCTATAATGTTATAGTAAATAAAAATATGAAATTTATTGGTGATTTTACAAGATTTGATGTGGGGGGATAACAATGAGAAGGAAAATAGTACCTTTACTTATAGCTGTTGGATTAGCTATGTCAGTAAGTGTATCAACTTTAGCAGGAACACTAACACAGCGATTAAATAGTCAACAGAAACAGCTTATAGAACAACAGGGTTCATACAATCTGGCTCAGAATAACTCTGATAAGTTAGAGATATCAATTGAAACGCTAGATTCAGATATTGAAAATATATACACTGGAATTGATCAAGCAAAAAGTGAGATATATAATACTCAAAAAAATATAGACCAATCTACTAAAGACATAGCAGTAGCTGAGAACAACATAAAGGGTGAGGAAGCTTTATTTAATGAACGAATGAGAGTTATGTTTATGAATGGAGCAGATAGCTATGTAGAAATATTGCTTAATTCTAAAGGCGTAGAAGACCTTATTTCAAGAGTTGAGAATGTCAAAAAGATTGTAGAATATGATAACAAAATTATTAAAGAGTTAAATGGTAAAAAGGAAGCTATTGAGGTTAGAAAAAAAGTTCTTAATGATAACAAAATGAAAGTTTTAACATTAAAAGCTGATAATGAAAACAAGTTGGACAAGCTTAGTATAAAGAAAAAAGAGCAAAGTCAATTAATTGTAGAAGCTAAAAAACAGCAAGAATTAAATAAGAATAAAATGGCAGAAACACAGACTTTAGTAGATGGCACTACGAGTCAAATAAAAGATGCAGCAGATCAAAAACGTCAGTATGATTTGGCAATAGCGACTAAAAAAACTCAAGTAATTACTCCATCAAGAGGTAGAGTAATTACTGTAGCAAAAAATCAGACGAAAACTGTAGAAAAGGTTGAAGCAAAAGCAAATACTCAATCATATGTTCAACCAAAGGCTCAACAGCAAGTAGTAAAACAGGTAAGTCAACCAATACAAGCTTCATCAGCTAGCTCAAATGCAATTGTAGCATATGCAGAAACATTCCTAGGAACACCATATGCATGGGGTGCTGATGGTCCTAGTACCTTTGATTGTTCAGGTTTTACAAAATATGTGTATGCCCATTTTGGTATTAGCATGGGTAGGACTACCTATGCTCAGATAACCCAGGGACAATATGTGTCTAGAGAAAATTTACAAGCAGGAGATTTGGTGTTCTTCGGATCAGGAAGCCCACACCATGTTGGTATGTATATAGGAAATGGCTCATATATACATGCACCACACACAGGAGATGTAGTTAAAATATCACAATTAACAAGAACAGATTATATGTCTGCAAGAAGATTTAAATAAAAAATTGTATAATAAGTATTATTCTTTTTGTAAGCCCCTAAATGCCGTGTTTTATTTTAAACACGCATTTAGGAGCTTATTTATTTCTATAATCAGCAATTAGTAAATCTACCATTTCACCGTAACTTTTTGTTCCGGATTTTTGATTTTGAGATTTAAGGTAGGTGTCGTTAATTTTATCACCCATTTTTTCCATGGGACCGGAGTACCCTTCCCAAAACTTTCGATTGTATTTCAAGTCAGAAATCACACCTTTACTACAAGTCAAAATAAGTTCTTTATATTTATGAGGGTCACTTTTCCATAATGCATTAAATGAATAAGATAATGCTGCAAGTGTTCCAGAATATTGAAAGTTAATATCGGGATGATTTATACAAGCTATATATGCAATGTAGTTTGCCTCATTTTCTTTAGCAAATCCTATTTGATGGGCAATCTCGTGAACAGTTGTAAAGGGAAGAAAGGAATCAGGTTCTGCCATATTAACATTTGCTTCGTTGGTGAAAGGGAAATAAAAGCCTGTAATACCTGTATAGCACATTGAATTTGAGAGTAATATAGCTTTAGGTGTTCCATAGTCATCCTTTAATTTGGAATACTTCAGTGAAGCTCTGTCATAACCTAAGTGGGCAACATATAAAATATGATTTTTATTGTAGGGAATTTTCATTACGCCATATTGATTTACGTTTATATTTTTTCTTAGAGTATTTGAACTATTTACAAGGCTTTGACAAAGCAAAGAGAGCTCATTTGAGGACGACTTACGTACATTCAGCTGAAATATTTTATCTATGTTAAGTCTTTGATAATTAAAACCCCACAAAAATTGGAATGAAAAATATATCAGCCCCGATGCTGCAAGTATATTTAAAACGAATTTTTTGAAAAGTTTTAATCTTTTATTATTACATTTATATAATATGAGAATTGTTTTTAAGATGTACCATAATGTGAAAGCTACAAAAAATATAATTATAAATTCTGCAAGAGAAAAGGGTAAAAATCCTGTACCTGCACTTAAAATACTTGCAATTATTTTATAAAGATATGAAGAATAGAATTGTTCTATAAAATTTGGAAATAATTTAGACGCTTGTGTTAAGAGAAAACCTAAGGGTAAAAGTAAGATTAAAAATGATTGCTTTTTAGATGAGAATTTATTCAAAATAAACACCTTCTTTATACATTTATAATTCTAATATTCTAGTTATATGTATATAAATTAAAAGTAAATAGAGTTAATAATATAAAAGCTCCAAGTTAAATCTTTACTTGGAGCTTTTATATTATTTTTTCTCTTGTAGTAAGTCTCTAATTTCAATTAATAACTTCTCTTCATTTGAGGGCTGGATGGTAATAACTTCTTCAATTTCTTTCTTTTTAACAGATTGCATAGCTTTTATAAATATAAAAAGTGAGAATGCAATTATTAAAAAGTCAATTATAGCTTGAATAAATAATCCATATTTAATTGATAATGTAGCTCCACCAGCTATAGAAGAGGGTATATCATATCTTAAATTGCTAAAATCAATTCCACCTATTATTATACCGAGTAAAGGCATTATAAGATCGTTCACTAAGGAGGTAACTATTTTAGAAAATGCAGCGCCAATTACAACGGCTATTGCTAAATCAAAAATACTTCCTTTAAGAGCAAATTTTTTAAATCCTTTTAACATGGTATGTTACCATTATCATATTCCTCTTTAGTTCTTACATCTAAAATAATAAATTCATTATCTTCTCTTATAAGTTTATGTGCTTCTTCTGCACTGACATTTTTAACATTTGTATTTAACATAATTTTGCCTCCTTGTAAGATGAAATTTATAGCTTTAGTATATTTCTATATATATTCTTATATTTTAACATTAAAATGTAAGAATATATAGAAATATAGGCAACGAAATAGCAATAGTTATTGCAATCCAGACATCTTGGTTTGCTTGGTTTGCAGATCCTGACAAAAGAGAGTTTCCAAGCAGAAAAAGTATTATTAATATAGTTGCTTGTCTTTCGGATATAATTTCATTTTTCATTTATGCCTCTCACAACATTTACTGTAATGATAAACAGTAAATAAAAAATTAATTATTTTTACCAAATATTGAAACTACAATATCTTTTATTTGATTAGACGGACTTGGTAATTGTACGCCTAAAGATAGAAGAATGCTAATTACCATTGAAAATATAACCAGAGAAAAATAAAATATTATTTTTCCATTATTTTTTTCTTTAAATAGTGGAACAGTTTCAAAAAACATTACTATGATATATAAAATGATTATAATTAAAAACATTTATAAATTCTCCTTTGATTATTTGCCTATAGAAATAGGTTTTGTAGTTTTATTACTGCCCTTTATTTGCACGTTTACGTTAACCGTGATCTTCATATTTGCAAAAATATCTTTTCCGGTTTTTTTGAAATTCTCACTTATTTTTGGTTTTTCTTCATTGAAAACATCTCCAAAGCCTAAAACATCACTAGCATTATCTTTCTGCAATTTGTTAATTAAATACTGTATCTGAGACTCTATTTTTTTTTCTGTTTCACTTTGAAGTGCCTTTAAGTTTTCTTCTTTCATAAAATCTTTAGTTCCTTGAACTTCATGTATACTTACAACAGGATATATATCAAGTATTATAGATACCTTCCCATTGTTATAAAGAGGGGTTAATTTCGTCCTATTATCATTTATTTCTAAGGTTACGTTGGTGTTAGAATCTGAAACATTTAATAGAGTAATTAATCCTTGTTTTAGTTTATTTTTAATCATAAGCATGTAGAAAGTTTCGTCCCCAGTTAGGTACCCTACAAGTTTGTCTGATTTAAAAATAGCAGAGCCATCTACATTAGGAGATATATTGCCATCATTAAGCTCGTTTTTAACTGTAGCTACTGCCTCAGACTTTAATTCTGATGATAATCCATTTATAAATGACCATATCATTGAACCAGGATATTTAGAAAGTACTTTCCATGAATTCATGGTATCATCAAGAAGCAAGGAAGTTACTCCATTAAGTTTAACTTTAGTTTTTAAAATTTCGGCAGCAGTATTACCCTTTGCTATAAGCAACCACATATCTGGCCTAACGAAGTTAGATCTATTAGTCCAGTCAATTGCAGGAATTATACCTTCTTTTGCTATTTGTTCACTTATTATTAATGCCTTTGAGTCACCCCAAAAGAGCCTCGAACCAGTTTTTTCTATAAGATTTCTCACCGCGCTAAATATACTGTCACCTTGTGTACTATAAATCTCAGAATTAAGGGTTGATGTAGAGCCAAGAACTTGTGTGGTTATTATTTCGGTTGTAAGTACATATTTATTTGATATTGGATCTTTATCTATTGCCATACCAGCTACTATCGCGAATGTATCTATTTCACGATAATTCCAACAACCACATAATATAATAGGACATATAGCTATGATAAAAGTTAGAATTACTATTTTTTTTTTTCATTTTATGACCTTCTTTCATCATTTTTTCATTCGCTTTTTATTTTTTGTAAACATCTTAGGTCTTAAATACATATTCCACCAGGGGGCTCTAATCACCGTATCCTTAATATCCTGATTGGAAAAAGAAGGGACGTTAGTCATATAGGGTACACCAAAAGAACGTATAGACATCAGATGAAGAACCAAACCCATTACTCCGAAAATGTAACCATATAAACCTAGGAAAGAAGCTAATATTAAAAGAATCAATCTTACAATGATTATTCCTAAAACCTGAGGTATCAAAAAAGTAGCAATTCCAGTTATTGCAGTAATTTCTACTATAGGGGCGCTCACTAGTCTTGCAGCAACTGCAGCATCGCCGAGCACCAATGCACCAACTATAGTAACTGCTCCACCGATATGCTTAGGCATTCTAAGTCCTGCTTCTCTAAGTATTTCAAATATAATTGACATGCCCAGAGCCTCTACAACTGAGGGGAAAGGCACACCTTTTCTGGAAGCATATATACTTATAAGGAGTGGTGTTGGAAGAAGTTCTTGATGGAAGGTAACAATTGCCACATATATTGCAGGAACACTAGTAGAGAGAAAAAAACATAACCATCGAAGAAATCTAGTAAAGGAGGAATATATAAAATTGTCATAATAGTCCTCATTACTTTGAAAAATTTCAACAAAGATACTTGGAAGAGTTAATACAACAGGACTTCCATCGCAGATAACTGCAAACCTTCCTTCCAGAAGTTTACCAGCTACAACATCAGGTCTCTCTGTATTAATAACAGTCCTAAAGGGCGAATAGGGAGCATCTTTAATAATTTCTTCTATGTAACCAGAATCTAAAATAGCATCAATATCAATATCAATTAACCGTTTCATTAGCTCTTTATGAATGGATTCTTTTGCTATTCCATCAATATAACACACACATATTTGAGTCTTAGTTTGTTTCCCTATTCTCATGAATTCGAATTTTAAGCTAGGACTAAGCACTCGTCTTCTAATAAGTGTAAGGTTTAAGTTCATTGATTCTGTAAAACCTTCTCGAGGACCCCTAACTATAGTTTCAGATTGAGGTTCAGAAATTGATCTTGTTTGCCATCCTATACTATTTATAGAAATTACTTCAGTAAAACCATCTATGAAAAGCATGGTTTTTCCGTACATAATTCCATCAACAATATTATCCACATCAAAAGTTTTTTTGTTATCTGCGGTTAGAAGCACCTTTTGTATTAAAATATCCATTATGTTACTTTTATTATTAATATCAGATATATTACTTAACAAAAGTGGCTTTAGAACATCCTCATTAATTACTTGAAGACTTGCCATTCCGTCTATGTAAATCAGCATACATTTAGTACTAGTCGGTTTTCCGAATGATAGTTCTCTATATACGACAGTTGTATCATTAATAAAAATATTTTTTATTATTTTAACATTTTCATCTAATGATTTTACTAGTTTTATATTTGAAAAGTTATTTGTATTCATAAATCAAACATCCTTTATAATATTTAATTTGATTGTATAAAGGTATTTTATCCAATATATAAATATTTTAATCATATATATCATATTTAACATTACAAAAATATCCTCTGATTTCTTAGATGTAAGTCAGAGAAAGACAATAAATATTGAGCAAGAAAACAACAGAACGATAGGGGATTCAGAAAATAGTAAATAAATATTATTAGCCCTATAGGATAAATCTATTGGTTTTTGTAAAAAAACACCTAATATAAATTTATATCCTACAAGTGGAAAATATAGTATAATGGTATAGTATTATAATCATTAAGGAGGGGCTTAAGTGATTAGAAAGAGAAGTAAAACTTGGTACAAAAAATTAAAATCATTAAAATATTTTGCTGCTATATTTTTACCACTGCTAATAATTTTGGTGTCAGCATTATTTTTTGTTAATAACTGGCAAATTCAAAAGGACAAGCAAATACTTATGGAAAGAGAAAACACCATAGGAAGAATTAATAAAGTAAATATCCAGACTATTCTAAGCTCTGTAACCTCAGATTTGGAGGTTGTAAAAGACTCAGCAATACTTACTAATTATGTTAATAACCCAACAACACAGACGCTTACCGAGTTAAATAAGATGTTTATGAGATTTAGTAAAAATAAGACAGTATTTGATCAGATAAGGTTTATAAATATAAAGGGAATGGAACTTGCTAGGGTAAATTATAATGAAGGTAATGTATACATAACATCAGATAAACAACTTCAAAACAAAAACCAAAGTGAATATTATAAAAGTACATTAAATTTAAAACCTGAAGAAATATATATATCACAATTTGACCTAAATGTTGAAAATGGGAAAATAGAACAGCCAATTAAACCTACTATACGATTTGGGGTGCCAATATTAAATAGTAACGGTGAAAAATCTGGTGTGTTAATTTTCAACTATTTAGGTGAAAATATATTAGATAAAATTAATGAAAATGTGAAACAAGATAGTGAATTTAATATTGAATTATTAAATTCAGAAGGTTTTTTTATAAGCAGTATAGATAAGAAAAATAATTGGAGTTTTATGTATAAGGATAAAGAACATGTTTCATTCAAAAGTCAAAATAAAGGTATGTGGAATATTATAAGTAATAATGAACGCGGAAATTTAGAAAATAAAAAAAAAATATATTACTTTGATACAGTATATCCACTTTCTGATATAAAAGAGAAAAATTACAACTTTCCAAAGAATAGGGGGTACACATCTTGGAAAACTATTATTAGCTATCCTAAAGAGGAGTTTAGTTTTATGAAAAGTTTAGGAGCAAATG
>DHIM01000288.1:0-2847 GCA_002403785.1 Clostridium sp. UBA4746 | reverse complement strand
CATATATAATATGTAAAAGGCAAGAGGCATTAAGGAGAGTAAAGGCAGCAGGCAGTGTTTTTGATAACTCAAAAGAAGCTATATTAATTACAAATTCAGAAACTCGTATTACATATGTAAATAAAGCCTTTTTATATATTACAGGGTATAAAGAAGGGGAGGTAATAAATGTAAAGACTTCTGCCTTTAAATCAGGAAAACATGATAAACAATTTTATAGAAATATGTGGCAAGATATAAAAATTTATGGAAATTGGCAAGGCGAAATATGGGATAAAAAGAAAAATGGAGTATTTTATCCTAAGTGGTTAAAGATAATTGTAATTAAAGGCGATAATGACAAAGATATACAATATGTAGGCATTTTTGAAGACTTAACGGTATTAAAAGAAAGAGAAACAAGTATAAATATATTAAAAAATTATGACCAACTTACTTCATTACCTAATTTATTATTAACGAAACAGTTAATTCGTGAAAAGATTAATGGTAATTTTGACATACGCGATTACAAATATAGTCTGATATCATTAACAATTACAAATTATGATATTGTAAAGGCTGGGTTAGGTTTAAAAAAAGCAGATGGCTTAATAATAACTACACTAAAAATAATAAAATACCATATGGAGGATAATTTTATTATAGGTTCTCCAGGAAAAAATGAATTTATGATTTTTTTAGAAAGTAATGGAACTGACAACATTACATTGGAGTTTGTTAACAATGTTTTAAATGAGTTCAAGAATCCTTTTGTAATAGATGATCTCGAGATATATGTTAAACTAGCAATGGGAGTTGCAAGCTTTGATGATTATTCAAATACTGTAGAATTAATTATTGAAAATGCTGACATAGCTAAGGCATATGCAGCAGAGCAAATTGAAAGTAATGTGCAATTTTATAAGAAAGATCTTAAAGACAAATATCTAGAAAATATTAAAATTAAACGTCTACTAAGAGGTGCATTAAAAAAAGGTGAAATTTATTTAACTTATCAACCTCAAGTGGATTTGGACTCTGAGCAAATAGTGGGAACGGAAGCATTAATAAGGTGGAAAAGCCCAGAACTCGGAAATATATCACCAGTTAGATTTATACCTATTGCAGAAGAAACAGGACTTATTTTGTCAATTGGTGAATGGGTATTAGACGAAGCTTTAAGACAAAACAAAAAATGGAGAGAGCAAAAGCTTAAACCTATTTTGATGTCAGTAAATATTTCTCCCGTACAATTTAAGAAAGTGGATATTTTTAAGATTATAAGGGAGAAACTAAAAAAATATGACTTATTAGGTGACTCACTAGAAATAGAGATTACAGAGGGGTTACTTCTGGGTAATGATCCTGCCTTAATGGCACAGTTAAATAATATTAATAATATGGGGGTAAGACTTGCAATGGATGACTTTGGTACAGGATATTCTTCTTTAAGTTATTTAAGAAAATTCAAGTTTGATAAGATAAAGATAGATAGAGAATTTGTTAAAGATTATCCTAAAAGTGATGATGGGACTATAGCAAAAACAATAATAAATTTATCTAAAAATCTAGAGATTAAAGTTATAGCCGAAGGTGCTGAAACACAGGAACAAATTGATTTTTTAAGGAAAAATAAATGTGACCAAATTCAAGGATTTTATTATAGTCAACCAGTTTTACCAGGTGAATTAGAAAGATTACTTAGGAAAGGTCATCTTTAAAAAAATGAAAAGCATTAGAAAACACCAAGCATTTAAGAAATTTCTTAAGTGCTTGGTGTTTTTTAATAAATAAGGTGAACTACTTTAGTTTTTATTAATATTACTCTTAAAATTGTAAAATTATAAAATTAGGCAATTAATAAAAATATTGGGTATCAATATATATATAAGGGAAATACTAATTATATAAGTACTATAATTCTATTGGTTACAATATTCAGGAGGTTGAATTTATGGAGATATTAACGAGATCCCTATAGTTTCATCAGAAATAGCAGTTTTATGGAATTCTTACATGAGTGATACTATGATTTTCTGTGTGCTCAAATTTTATATTAACAGAGTAGATGATAGTGAAATACGTGAGATTTTACAACAGACTTTAGATTTATCTAATATGTATATTATAGAGTTAACAGATTTGTTTAATAAGGAGAAGATGATTATTCGACGGATTTAGCGACAAAGATGTAAATATAAATGCTCCACGTTTGTTTACTGATTCTTTCTACTTGGATTATTTAAGCTATATGGCAAGGGTCGGAATGCATAATTACACTCTGATTATAAATCAGGTAGCACGTTCTGACATTAGGGACTACTTTTCAAAACGTATTATTGAATACTTAGACATTTATAACAATTCAGCAGACTTAAGGTTATCAAAGGGTAATCTTTATTAGGGCTCCTCGTGTAGAAGTTACTCAGGAAGTCCAATATGTAAAAAGTCAAAGCTTTATAACTGATTGGTTTGGAGAAAAAAGACTTACTTGCAGGTGAAATAACTCATATTTTTGTTCTCATTTTTTCGAATTTAGTAGGGAGAGTAGTTTGTAACAAGCTCTATAGTTTCACCTTTTTCAGAAAAATTGATGATGACTCATTCAGCAGTATTATCTAGATCTGGAATAAGCGGTTTGGGTATGGCTATGGCAGATACCATGAGGAGCGACCTTGAGGCTAAGTACATGAAATATGTAGCTCAAGTTATCAAGTATGGTAAAAAAGGTGCAAATATTATGATAGATAATAAATGGCTACAACAACCTCCCCAAGCTGTAAAACATGAAAATTTAGTGTAATGGCTGGATGATGTTAATAATAAATAGCTTAAATTGGAATTCAGATAGTGTTAACTAACTTA
>DHIM01000014.1:7003-8148 GCA_002403785.1 Clostridium sp. UBA4746 | reverse complement strand
AGTAAATCAATAATATAAAGATATCTATAAAAATTACCAATGTCCAATGATATGATTTATGAATATCTACACACATTTACTGAGCATACTAAGTTCAATAATAATTAATTATTTTGAGTAAATAGAATGAACTAGAGGTGATTCATGTGAAATGTAAAATGTTAAATATAATTATATCCTCAATTCTCTTTGTTAACTATTTTTCAAGTATTTCTTATGGAAAAGAATTAAAAACCATTTCTAACAAAAACTCTAAAGATCAAAATATTGAATACTATAACAAAGATAATACTAAACGGCCTGCTATATTTAATTTATTTAAAAATGTTTTTAATAATAATCAAACTTATGGTGGATTAAGCACTACAGAATATAGTTGGTATTTTCAACCTCGCAATGACAATACTCCTCCTCAAGGACCTAAAGAAAATGTTAAAATTATGTCAGACTATGGATGTTATTATTTAGGCGATACATCAAAAAAGATATTATATCTAACTTTCGATGAGGGCTATGAAGCTGGATATACCCTCCCTATTTTGGATATTCTAAAAAAACATAATGTAAAGGCAGCATTTTTTGTTGTTAAACCATACATTACTTCTAACCCTGAAATAATTAAAAGAATGGTTGATGATGGACACTTAGTATGCAACCACAGCAATCACCATCCTTCAATGGCTTCTATAACGGATGAAGGAAAATTCAATAAAGAATTGTCTGATGTAGAAGAGGCATATGAAAATGTTACCCATAAGAAAATATCTAAGTATTTCAGACCTCCAATGGGAAGATATAGTGAGTTGTCATTAAAATACACTAAAGACAATGGATATAAAACTATATTTTGGAGTTTTGCTTATATGGATTGGATAAAAGATAAACAACCCTCACATGAGACCGCTAAAAAGAAAATTATGCAAAGAACCCACAGTGGCGGAATTATGTTGCTACACGCAGTGTCAAAAACCAACGCTGAAATACTAGATGATGTAATTACGCAGTGGGAAAACCAAGGCTATCAGCTAAAAAGTTTAGATGAATTGCCAGCTAAACACTAATTATCATCTTTTGAGTTGTAAGAAATAACTTTAGTAAAGTTCATTGAACTATTGACAAAATATAAACCTATAAATAGCATAATC
>DHIM01000014.1:5699-6886 GCA_002403785.1 Clostridium sp. UBA4746 | reverse complement strand
GATTATGCTATTTATAGGTTTATCCTACATATAAGCTAACCAAATTAAAATATTAATATTAATAAGATGCTCCATCTGACGATGTTGCTCCACTAGCTGCCGCCAATGTAGCTACGATTTGTGCTGAAATTAATGTTTCAATAGAAATTCCAATAGTTGTTTGGATAAGTTCCTTTTGATTTTTCATATTTTCAATATAAACATCACTGACTAGAGCAGTAGCAGTATATAGATGTGTCTCCTTTGTTAACCATTTATATTTTTTATTAGATTTAAGAATTTTTACAACTTCGATAACCTGCTCTACCGCTTCATATCCTTCTTCACCAAGTATTGCTAGAAACCCTATTGCTGCATATCCACCAGAATACACCTTTATTTTATTTTCTCTAAGTATGTTAAACATTTTTATACATCTCAATACCTTAATTGTATTATCTTCTTGACGAAATCCTAATATGTGTGATAAAAATTGCAGTCCATTGTTTTTTTTGAAACCATTTTGATTTAATAATTTATAACACTCTTCCATATTTTCTATTATAGTGTTAACAGAGTTATCTGATTTAGCTAAAAATATAAAAAGTGGGTAATCATCTCCACTAGTTAACCAACGGTGATTTTTTCTCATTTCTTTATATATCGCTATAGCTTTATTTATTCTTGTATCCACGCGTTCTTCTTCACATGTAGCTAGCAGAGCGTAGTTGGCTATCGGCAAAAACATACTATTCTTAAATCCTATCTTTTTCATTTTTTTACCATAATCAAACATTTTATCGAACTCTTGTTTAGGGTCATCATATTGGGATGCAAGCAATGCTGATAAAATTGTCATAGAAGTGCCTCTATAATAAGAAAATATACCCGTAGTTTTCTTAATATGTTTTCTTACATCTTGAATTTTTTCTTTATTAAATTCTTTTTTATTTAATGTATAAGTCAATGCAGCAAAATGATTAGTTAATGGTTGTTGCCATTTATATTGCATAGATACCTGGTTAAATAGGCCTATAAGTCTATTTAGTTTTTCTTCAACTAATTTTTCCATAATAATAGTCCTCCCTGTGTAAATAATATATTCATTTAACTTCATTTTTAAATTATACCATTTATTTCATATCTTTGTATTATTATGTTTTTTACTTGCATATCATTAGTCAATAAAAAATCACCTAAGACTGTAC
>DHIM01000014.1:0-5527 GCA_002403785.1 Clostridium sp. UBA4746 | reverse complement strand
TAAGACTGTACCCTCCTTTAGGTGATTTTATATGAAATATCTAATTAAATTACCTCAACTTTGTTCATCTTAAAAATAGTAATTATTATAAAGATTACGCTACATACAATTGAAAATAATATAGTATATAAATAACCTTCTAGTGTAAATGAATCAGCACCTTCCACTAATTTGTATGGCATAAACTTTCCGATTGTATTTAAATTTACAAATGCAGCGCTTAAAAAGGTTATCATAAGAGTTATAAAACCTGCTGTTATTCCCTTTTTCACGAAGCTACTAAAAAGTGTTACCAATGTTATATTAAAAAAATAGTACACAGACATTAAAATAGCTGAGTTCATTACACCTGTTAAACTAGCCTTCTCTCCTTGTAACAAAATATTTCCATAATAGGCACAAGTTAAAAATCCTACGAAGGTTAATACGGTTATCACAATAGTATAATGAATTATTTTAGCCAGTACTATGCCAGCTGGCTTACTTCCCTTAGAATATGGAAACACGAATTTTTCTTCATTTATTTCCTCATTTAAATTACTTCCCAATGTAAATATAATGAATAATGTTCCAAGTTGAAAAAGACTCTTAATGTATTCATTAATTGCACTTTTAGGAGTAGTAACAAAAATTGAACTTAAATTTCCTTGTAATTGCTTTTCCAATATTTTAGGAAGTATCTTTAACATAAATGGATTTAAAATAGCAAATGCAATTATTCCTACAGCAAGTATTACATATTTATATTGTCTTTTGGACTCCATTATTTCTTTTTTAAAATACGCCTTAAAGGTTGTCATTTTTATTCACCAGCCTTATAAAAATATCTTCAAGATTACTTTTCCTTAAATTGTAAGATAAGATAGTATTTTCTCCCTGAACAAGAAGTTTTAAAAGTTCAGCTTTAGCAACATCTAAATTATTGACAAAGATAGAAGCTTTATTTTCCGCTATTGAAACTTTTTCTACACACTTAAAATCTAAAAGAGCTTTATCTAAGTTTACACAGTTTTTTTCAAACTCAATATCAAATATAGGTTGAATATACCTATTCTTTAAATTCTCTAAATTATCAGATATAAGTATTTTTCCTTTATCCAAAATACTTACCTCGTCACAAATTCTTTCTACATCACTCAAAATATGCGTGGAGAGAAAAACAGTGGTTCCTGCTAACTTCAAGTCTTTTATAAATTCTAGTATTTCCATTCTTCCCTCAGGATCTAGTGCAGATGTTGGCTCATCTAAAAAAACTATCTCTGGTTTATTAAACAAAGCAACTGCAATTCCTAATCTTTGCTTCATTCCACCTGAATATTGTCCTATTTTCTTATTTGCTGCCTCAGTAAGTTTTACAATGTCTAAAAGGTCTATAGTTCTCTCCCTTATATTTTTCTCTGTCATATTAGCTATTTCACCAATAAAGTGCAGGTATTCATTAGCATTCATATAATTATAAAACACTGGATTTTGTGGAAGGTAGCCCACTTTTCTTAATAATTCTCTTTTATTCTTTTTAAAATCTTCTCCATCTAAATATATCTCTCCACTATTAAATTCAATTAACCCTGAAAGTATATTCATAGTTGTAGTTTTTCCTGCTCCATTAGGACCTAAAAATCCGTATATGGTTCCCTTTTTTATTTCAAATGATATATTTTTTAGGACTTCAAAGTCTCCATATTTTTTATTTATATTTACCACTTTAATCATCTTATTCACGCTCTCTTCCTATTAATAAAAAAGCTATGCTACCTATTAATTGAACAAAAAGTATAATTAAAGCCCATATCCACTTAGGTAAAAATTTTACTTTATCCAGTGTTAATCTATATAAGCAGAAACCCATAAGACCTACCTCTAGTATAATTACTGGTGCAAGTAATTTTATTATATCTATTAATGCCATTCCTTCAAACATATATTTTCCTCCTTTTTATATTTTCATAACTTTAACGTAATAAACATCAAAAAGTTCATTATAATTTTAAAATATATATATTATTAGAAGTAGCTTCTCTTTCCTTAGTAATTCTAAACAAATCTTTAATTTCCTAAAGGATAAAAAGATAGTTGCTAATTTCTTAGCAACTATCTTTTCTTTTTATTCTTTAATATTACTCGTGTTACTAATAGATAAATAAGGAGATTGCTTGGTGTATTCATAAGTGCAAAAATTCCCCAAAGCCAATAGTATTTTTCTCTACGTCTTCTTGCATCACAAAATACCCACGCTCCTTGGATTAATAAGATAGGAATAACTATTGCTAGTATTATAATTAGTTGATTATTTGAAATCACCATTAAACTTCACTCCTCTTTTTTTAGTTGCTAAAATAGGTATTATTATCCAAGGAGCAATGATTACAATAAAAATCTGCGAAATAATTAGTATCTTAGAATTTATTTTAATGATGGTTATGGCATATAAAGAAAGAATAATAAAGGATGATAATATAAATAAAATAAATTCTTTTTTTGCCATCCTGTTTTCTCTTATAGACTCTCCTTTCTCTATTATGCTTAGGGTATCTATCTCAAAATCAAATATA
Source organism: Clostridium sp. UBA4746 (assembly GCA_002403785.1). Classification (GTDB taxonomy): domain Bacteria; phylum Bacillota; class Clostridia; order Clostridiales; family Clostridiaceae; genus Clostridium_AD. The sequence continues at coordinate 2,975 of DHIM01000014.1, read as the reverse complement.
TCTTCATTTAACACATTCATTTTCTTAACTGTAGAATTTAGTTTACTTTTAAATTCCGAATATTCACAACTAAGCTTTGTGTTTTTATCCACTTTCTCCTGAGCTTCATTGTAAAATTCATCAATTAAAAAATTTTTAATTTTATCAGAATCCTTCATTCATATAATCTCCTTTCTCTCAATTTCTTTTATTATATATTTTACTGCATTATGAAGTCTTGACCTAACTGTTCCAAGTGGACAGTTTACAATTTCAGATATTTCCTCATATTTATAACCATAATAGTGTTTTAAAATAAATACAGCCCTTTTCTCATATGGCAACTTTAAAATTATTTTCATTATCTCTTTGTATTCGTAATTTGCTATTACAACATCCTCTACTTGTTTGCCTCTATCCGCGAAATTTTCATCTATATACTGGAAAACTTTATTCTTTCTTAAATAATCTCTGTAAACATTAGTAGATATTTTTATTAACCATGTAGAAAATTTTGCCTTAGGCTCAAACTTACTTATATTAATCACAGCTTTAAGCAATGCATCCTGAATAATATCCTGTGATAAGTTGGGGTCTCCTACCATTTTAACAACATATCCTTTTAAAATATTAAGATTATCCTTTAAAAGAGTATTTAGTGCGCTTTTATTTCCATCCTTAGCCTTATTAATAAGGTCTAGCTCATCCAATAATAATCACCCCTAACAATCCTTTAACGAAAATATTCAATAAAAAGTTCACTTTATTAATATTTTTATTATTACATATTTATAATTTATTAGAGGATACCTTATTGGTATCCTCCTAACATTTTAAAATTTTATAAAACTATTTTTTCTAATCCACTATTTCTATTTCTCAGAACTCTTTTTCCCATAAATTTTATGTAATATCAAATCATACTGCCCTAACTTATCTGCCAACATATTCCAATTTTTATGTTCAGCATTTGCTACATTCACTTGGTTTTTCTCGATTATTTCCAGTCTTGAACTAATCTCAACAAGATCCTTTTTCATTTCAATTAACATTTCTTTAATATCATTATCCATAATTTTCTCCTTAAAATTTTATTTTATATAGAACATATTATATAATCAATTCTTTCTTGTCAACATTAGAATTATATATTATTCCTAATAGAATTAATAGTCCACCAATAATTTTACCTTTTGAGATAAACCCCACTCTGAAATAATCAATTAATATACCTGTAAAAAGCTGACCCATAAATATAAGTAAAGTCGTATAAATAGTAGGTATTTTAGGAATTACAATGTTAGTGCTTGCAACAACTATAACTCCTATTAGCCCACCTAAAAAAGCCCATAATGGTATATTAATATACCTATTTAATGATATGTTTACAGGATTTTTCACTATATTTATAAGTGCTATGGTACTTACTAACCCTACTACATAATTTATAAGAGTTCCTTGAAAAACCCCTATTATCTTAGCTAAATGTGAATTTAAAATCATAGATATTATTGTGATACAGCCACATAGGATGGCTAAAATTATATATAACATATTTCTATCCCCTCTTATTTAATATATTATCATTGTAGCTAAACCTAATAGAATTATAAAGAATCCAATTATTTTTTTCTTTTTAAACTTATATATATTTAATCCAAATAGACCATAATGATCTATAAAACAGGCCAATACCAATTGTCCAAATATACCTAATGACAAAGTTAAAGAAGCTCCAAGCAAGTTGAAACATAAATTACTTAAAAACACCATAAAAACCCCTATAAACCCGCCACTAAATAAATATAATGGAATATTTTTAGAAAATCTAATTTTTTCTTTTTTAATTATTAGAACAGTAACTACAACAATAAGTCCCACCATATGAATTATTAATATTGAAACATACTGATCTGTATAATTTGACAAAACTCCATTAAAAGACACCATTATTGCAATTAATATGCCTATAAATACTGCAGATACTCTATACATTTAATTTCCCCGTTTCTTAATTCGTCTTATACCCATTTTATAAGACTAGCATAAAAGTTTAAAGTTATATATGACTAATATAAGAAAATACCAAACATTCTAATTTAGATGGTGGAATAATAACAGATAAGTTTATAGAAATGGCAGATTTGCTTGGAACAAGTTATAGGCATTTAATTAGGACTGTAAATAAATCATGTGATGAAAAGATAATAAAAAAAGAGAAAAATTTTATTTCCATTTTAAATATAAGTTCATTGAAAATGCTTGCAGGGGATCTATATGAATAGGGTATATATCTATACAAGTTTTTTCGCTTATATCAATATATACCCTTTGTTCTCAGCTGAAGTACAATCCTATAAGTTAATATAGCTTTTAACTGACTTCAGATTTTTTCTTATTATTTTAAAAATACCACTACTATCTAATCCCATTCATTTTACCTTTCAATGCTTTAACTCGGCCATTTACATAATTAATAAGCTCACGCATGTTGTCTTTTATTTCAGTTGGAGCACTAGTAACCATTGTAATTATATCTAATTTATTACCTTTTATTTCTTTAGCAACTTCATAAGCTAAGCATTTATTTTTCATTTTCCAATAGGTAATGTTAAATTGATCTGCTTGGCGTTTATTATAATATCCTTTTTCAATTCCAAACTGAAATAAATCAGCTGCTGACTCTAATTCTTCTAAATCTTGAACATCTATTGTCTCTTTAACTAAATCTTGAAATGTTTTCATTATAGCTCTCCTTTTTAACAGGTAATATTATTTAATATTTACATTATTATTAGCATACTTAATATCGCCTAGTCGTTTGTTTTTAGAAAGTCACTCTTAACCAAATCTTTCCCACAACTTTTATATTTTAACACATATCAAAGAGTATTTAAATTATATCTATAACAATTTTATAACTCTATGGTTATTCTGTCAAATTAGTACACATAAAATAATGATAGGTATACTAGTATATCCTGTCTCTTATACAC
>DHIM01000162.1 GCA_002403785.1 Clostridium sp. UBA4746 | reverse complement strand
GGTAGTAATTCTTGCAGTCTTAGTATATAACAAACATAAACAAATCAACAATCTTAAGACTTAAATGAATGTCTATTTTCCACCTATACTCTTGCATTAATTCTATATTGACGGCTCTTAGAAGCTCTAATCCTAGAATTAAAAGCAGGGTAGACTCAAAAATAAAAAAGCTACCAATTAAGGTAGCCTTTTGTCTATTAGTAATCATTTAATTCTGTATGTCTGTTAATATTCCACTATCGAAATATAGATAACTTGTATCGCCATAAACCCATTGCTCACTTACTCCACATGCTGTCGTAGTTAGATTTAATACTGTCGGGTCTTCCCCACGTAGAATCATCCTGTGTTGTCATTCCTATCCTAACGCCTTATTGTACGTTCTGAACGTCCACCTATTTGCTCCGCAATACTGCTCGAACTTAATCCACTCTTGTATAAAACTTCTAACTTTATGCGTTCTTCGTAGGTTAGGTGTTTACCTTTTCTGCTCACAGTGATAAAATTTAATTGGCTCATTTGAAATCCTCCAGTACTTGTTGGTTTTGTCACTTAACATTATACTAGAGTATTTCTCTTGGGTCTTTATTTTTTTGTTTTGCGGTCATTTCATTTTACAACTTACCTTTTTACATAAATAGTTATTTATGGGCATATTAATTTATGTAGAATAATATTAAAAATGCTAAATATTTGTTTGCACAACACAAACAAATATTTAGCATAAGATGTACTACATGATTTAATGTTAGATGCTAAAACAGGAAAATGCAGAACATTCTTACATTATTACAAACATAACTAAATGGCGAATTTATTCACTTGTTAAGTATTTAAAATGACTATATCACTAGGTTTGTTGGCTATGATTTTAATAGTGCTTGTAATTCTTATAAATTTTTCGTGTAATTCCCCCTTAAAATAACACACCTTATGGGTCCCCCCCTTTATATATTTTCATTTACTATAGAAGTCCCTATCTAAGCCATTCTAACAACTAATTTGCATTCAACAGTACATACAGCACCATTATCGAGAACATGTGTTCGTTATATTTCGTGATATCTGATTAAACTAAGCCATATAGGTTCCTTTTCTAATTAATCTACCGACATATCTTACCATCACAACCTTATTACCTTATATTATCCATTTTAGCAACAAATTTTCTTTGTCGCTACATTACGATAGAATGTAGTCATATCAAGGCTTTGTCAGATGTTGAGTGGGTCGTTTTCGCTCCCGTTAAAAATAAAATTATAGTCTCTCTAGGTTATGAATAGATGCAATGCATAGTTTTAAGTGTGTTACTAAACTCCTTTATAATCTCTCTGCAATAATTGTATTAGTTTTTACTTGTTTAGGCTAGAACAGCCTCACCACAAGCTTTGAAATAGATTTAAATGCTTATGGTAGTTACCTGTTTTTCAAGTATTCCTTTGATGTGTACATATTTAGATACAGAGACTGTTAAATAAAGTTGTGAATTGAGTACAACTTTATCTCCATAGTAATTATATTGACCCTATTTTTCACTGCAGTTTCATCCCACAATTTAGTTTCATTGCAATAAAAAGGAGCCCATTTAAAAGGCTCCTCATCTATTAATTTATAAGTTAATTGCCTTATCTACATATTGAGCAAATATCTCACCACTATTTCTAAATTCATCTTCATTAATTATTTTACAATCTTCCCGTATTGTTACCTCGGGATTTCTTAATATTAATTCTATGTTTCTTCCATGTCTACTTTTTAATTTATTGTAATTATTTTTCACATAATCTAATGAACTCCACATATCGTTAAAGCCACAATGACCTTTTAAAACTTTTTTTCTTAAGTCCATTACAAATTCATCTTCTATGCATAGATTGCCTCCAAAATAATCCATATTTTCTTTACTCCAGTGAGACTCATCATTCAAATCAACATCATGTTTTAAAACGCTCATTGGTATTTCTAATAATAACTTCACTTCATCCGAAGTTAGTTCTCCTACTGAGAATCTTATTTCGTCAATTATGGATGCTATTGTACTTAAATTAAAATCACCTGTTCTAAATTTGTTACTTATTTTTAAGAATCTTCTTTTTAAAGTTAACTCATTCATAAATTTCCACCCCCATTCTTTATATTCAAAACACAAAAGTTTTATGTATGCTATGAAGACAATTACTCAACTTTCTTCAACCCTTCATCCGTTCCCCTTAACAATTACAACTACTGCTACTTGATAATCTCTCCTGCCAAAACATACAATTTCCATCCATCAAAATAATAAAACATCCTTATTAAAGGGTTTAGTTTTACTCCCATAATTATCAATTACATCCTGTTTTTTGTCATTGATGTTTTGGTGGAAGTAAGGTAGTATACTATTAACATTCATTAATTATTAAAAAATGCAAAGGTAATCAGGATTTCACGTCCCGCCTTTGCATTTTTTATTTTTTGTACATTGTTAGTTATTCCCTTTACTTCTTTTACATAATATGGTACTGTGTAATAAGACACCATTTCTTAAATTTGAGTTGCAGGAGGCTTCCCTAATATTGCCTTCTGCTTTATTTTTTTGCATTAAAAAGGGACTTATTCAAAGGTATCTTCTGTTGAATTATTCTCATTACTGTATATACATTATATGGTATTACCAAGACATCCTTTTTATTATACCTGTTATTTTTTTGAAATCAGAGAGT
>DHIM01000009.1 GCA_002403785.1 Clostridium sp. UBA4746 | reverse complement strand
GGTTTTTATTATACCAAAAACATCTTGGAAAGAAAGGATTGAAATTGCATTGTACTGTATTGCTTACAGCAATGATTATCAACAGGCTGCTGAGTTTTATCACGTATCCTACCAGCAAGTATATCAATGGGTTAAAAAATATGAATTTGGTGAATAAAATGCACTTAAGGATAGATTAGATGAAATATTTATAGATATTAAAGATAAGAATAAATTTGTTGAAATATCAGTCAAAGATAACGGTATTGGCATTAAAGAAAAGTACTTAGATATGATATTTGATAGATTTAAACGGGTAGATAAATCACTATCAAGAAATACAGAAGGCACGGGGATATAATTCTATACTTAATAGTTAAAGTACTACGTTTGACAATTATTTCGTTGTTCCAACTACAAGGTAAATTCACGAATCTTGGTACCAATCTTGTTAGAGCATTTGTTGTAATTGAGTTATTCGTTACAATCTTTTTAAAGATAATATATTACAAGAAAAGAAAGTTAATAATGCATAAATTTTAAATGACTACATGGCAACCGCCTATTTATGTTAAAAGGATTTAAGTATAGAATATATCCTAATGAGCAAGTGTCCCTACAACGCATTTAAAACCATTGAAGGGACACTTGCTTTTATGGACAGTGATTAACCTGTACAAGCCTAAAGTGCTGCTGTGGAACCCTTAAGCAGGCTATTTTTTATGTTAACAGAGACATAGGGTATCACCAATATTTCCGATGAAAACCACGCTTTATATACCAAATTTTGTGCATATCTTATCTATTAACTGGACAAATGAACACAAGTCAATTAAAAAAGCAAATTTGTTGCGATCGCTTGCGATTTTTGGTTGCTGTTTTGTGTTTATTTGTCCACGTATATTTTCAGTGAAACTGAAATGAAGTTATTTGTTGGGATTACTGGTCTTATATATTTTACTGGATATCATTATATTTTTAAGATAAGAGTTATAATTTCTATAATTTATTCTTCCTTTTTAAATCTGTATCCTACTCCTCTTATGGTCTCAATAAACTTAGGGTTCTTATCATCATCCTCGATTTTTTGCCTTAAATGTCTAATATGTACATCTACAGTTCTACTTATTCCTACAAATTTAAAACCCCAAATTTTATCTAAAAGCAAATCTCTTGTCATTACTCTTCCTTTATTTTTTATAAGTATCTCAACTAGTTTAAATTCAATAAGAGTAAGTTCTATCTTTTCATCACTTTTAGATACTATATGGTTTTCAAAATCTATAGTTAAATTACCAAAAGTATAGTGCCTCTGTACCGGTTCCAAGCTAGTTCTTCTAAATATTACCTTAACTCTTGCAAGTACTTCTCCAACTGAAAAAGGTTTCGTAATGTAGTCGTCTGCACCAAGTTCAAGCCCAAAAATTTTATCAAATTCCTCATCTTTTGCTGAAAGAATTATTATAGGAGTAGATGACAGTTCGTTATCTTTTCTGATTGACTTGCAAACTTCATATCCATCCATTTCGGGTAGCATCAAATCTAGTAAAACCAGTCTTGGTCTTTGGTCCTTAGCTATTTTCAGAGCATCAAAACCATTTTCAGCAGTGATGCATTTGTAGCTATTATTTTCAAGGTTATATTTCAAAAGTTCCCTTATGTGTTCTTCATCATCTACTATTAATATTTTTTCATTGGCCAACTTAGTTCCCCCCCATTATTATTAGTATTTTCTCATCAGGGGGCGTCCTCATTAGGGCTAATGGTTATATGTACTTGACTTGGTGTTAGTGTATTATTTAGAATGTTATGCATAACTCCATTCAATATTAAAGTTAATGTTAAACAAGACATACATAAACTTAATGTTTTTATTAATTTGTTTTTCATAAATTAAACGCCACCTTTATTTTTATACATTATAACTTAAAAGGCAACAATTTGCATTCATTTTTGTGGCATTAATAAATACTTTTTAGCATCTTGGATATTATTTCATTCAAATATATAATTGATAACGTGATATACACTGAAACCAATTCACTACAATTATTTAAGAAAATGGATATGGAACTAAGGGGTAAAATAAGATTTGTGATAATTGCATTTCAATTCGTGCATTTAATGAGAATAAAACATTCGTAAAGATAGAATATACCTCTAACAAAATTTACATGGTAATGGCCATACCTGTTGAATTAAGTAACAGGAGAATTGTTATTTAACAATGCTGATTTATTTATTTTAAAGTTCGGCCGCCTTTATAGCTTTTGAAGAACTTAATCTTCCATAAGCAAACTTTGTAACATATCCTATTTTATCTAAGTTAGTGATTGTTTAAGAATTAAAGCAATTATTAGCCTCATTGTATTTTCTAAAATTAATGATTATAAAAAACATGAAAAAAATGAAAGAATAGGTCGAATTTTAAGAAAATGTGTTATAATGGCTATTAATGCACAAATTATTAATTTAAGGAGGACTATATGGAAATTCCAAGGAAACAAGGATATCTAAATAATATATCATTACTAAGAACGTTTGCTATTTTAATAGTTGTTTTAGGACACAGTATGGTTGTTTATCAGTACAACTGGGGTATTTATACTCCACTTGTTAAATCAAGTTTTTTCAATGCATTAAAGACTTACATTGACACTTTCCAAATGCCACTGTTTATTTTTATTTCAGGGTATATGTATTATTATTGTAGGAAGGAATGTGGGAAATATAAGAAGTTAGGTAAATTTTCATTCGACAAAGTAAAAAGGTTATTAGTACCATATATTTGTGTTGCATTTATCTACGTATTACCAATTAGAATAATGACTGGTTATGAAGGTTATCATGGGTATAATGTATTCAAAATAATTTATAAGTATATTCTCACTGGGTTAGACGTTGGGCATCTATGGTACTTATTAGCCATATTTATAATATTTATAGTTTTTTATTTATTTGAGCCTATAATTAACAAAATAGGTGTACCGGCTAGCTTTATTATTATAGCATTTGCCAATATAATTAGTTATAAATTTCCAAATGTATTCCAAATTTCAGGTTCAATACATTATTTTATGTTCTTTTATTTGGGTTATATTATTAGAAAATATGAGAAAAATTTTGTGAGTGAATTTAAAGGAAAAAAGAACACTGTTTTAATTGCAATGTTATTTATTTTACAGATTTTATTTTTAGCTGTAACCTTTAAAATTTCTAATAATAATATAATCTATACATTATTTAAAAATTCAATATTTTTATTGAGTAATATTTCTGGTACTATTTTTTACTTCTTAGTTTTATCATTAATAAGCTATAAATATAAAAGCTTAAATAGTAACAGAACCTTGAAGTTTTTAGATAAAGAAAGTTTTGCAATTTATCTTTTCCATTCACCATTGGTTTATATAATTCTAAAGTTTATTGCAAATAAAAATATTTCCCCATTTTTGGTGGTACCATCAACGTTTATTATTATTTTATTCGGTTCTCTAGGGATTTCATTTGTAATCAAAAAGACAAAAGTATTAAAGTTTATAATTGGAAGTTAAATGACAAAGAAACATAATATTATTGCTTCATGATAGAGAAATAAGAAACTAAATAGTTAGTAAATTCAAAATCAGCATTGTTATTTAACAATGCTGATTTATTTATTTATTTTATTGTTCGGGCGCCTTTATAGCTTTTGAAGAACTTAATCTCTTTTGCATTATTAAACGACTTTATCTTCATTATGGCTAATATATGGCATTGTAGGGGTAGACTTACCAGCTACTCTCATTAAGCTATCTAATAAAATATACATAATAGTTAATATAATTGCAATATTTATAAATTCCATCATAACGTTTACATCCTTTCCTAATAAAAGAATTAATAGATTTTTTTCATATAAGCTTATATATAGATTATAGGTCTTAATGTACAAAAATACAATGGATGTAAAAAAGTATTTTTTGACTTTAAACCCAATATTAGTGGTCTATTTATTTTTGTTATTGAAATAAAAGATGGAGTTATTATTTCCTGATTTCCGTTAAGTTACTAGAGGTATGTCCATTAGTGAAAGAACATTTGGTACAATTTCTTCATATATTAGAAAAGAAGTTGGAACTTAAGGTTAATGAAAACTAAAATCATAGGGGGCAATACATCCTAAAAGAATTGTAGAATAAAATCAGAAGATCTAAGTCTAGAGACCATGGGATGAATATAGAGCAAACCCCTAATAGGGGGAATTAAATTGAAAAATATTAAGCTTTTGACACACTTTAAACAAATTTCATTAAAAATAAAGGTAGTTACAGCTACTATTATTATGATTATTGCCTTGGTATCTGTAGGAGGTATCTACAATGCAAATTATAATAGTAGTAAGAGTAGTTTGGATCAATATATACAAGTATTTGGTAGTGTATACACAACACAGTATGGTGTAACAACAGCAAGTAGTTCAAGTATACAAATAATAGATGCAACAAAATACAATTTAGATACAACCGGAGCAACAGATACTACTTTAGCTTTTCAAAAGATGACAGATTCTTTTCCAACAGGAAGTGATTTAAGAATTCCGGCAGGTACGTATAAGTTTGAAGGCACGGTCAATTTAAAATCAGGAATAAAGATAGAGGCTCAAAGTGATGTAATAATTATCGGAATAAGCAGTAATACTTTATTCAATGCAAGTAGTAATACCACATTTTCAGGTATAGGGTTTCAAAATTGTAATATTGCTATTAATATATTCCAACAAACGGGGGTAACTGTATATTGGTGTAACTTTAAGAATTCTATTGTATATTCAGCAATAGAAATATATAACGGTTCAAATATTTCTATTAGTAGCTGCTTTTTATACGAAATAAAGAAATATGGTGTCTTTATAAACGGAGATAATTCCGACATTTCAATAACTTGGAATAATTTTAGTAATCCTTCTGTTTTTGGTGGATATACAACTGAGCAAATAAGTGCTCATGTTTATTGTTTAAGTGGAACTAAAATAACAGTAGCAAATAATATTTTAAATAACAATGGTGGGCAGGGCGTAATATTTTGTTATAATTCAATAACTGGAAAAGGTGTTACTAATTCATCAATTACTAGCAATCACTGTGAAGGAAACGGTCAAGAAGGTACTACAGTTTATGGAGGTAGTGCTAAAGTTACAAGTGGCAATTCAGTTATTGGAAATACTTGTATTAATAATAGACTTAATCAAATAGAAATATGGCAGTCTGATAACAATATTGTTCAGAATAATACAGCACAAGAATCAATAGCAGGTATTGGTAATTTGGCAGCAATATGTTTGTTTGCTACAAATGGGACTACCTGCACAGGAAACAAAGTATTATCTTCAGAAAGTAATGGGATATCTATAATAGCAGGAACCTCAAATAGTGTAGTATCAAATAATACCATAACTGATACAAATAAAGCAAAGGATACCACTAAGCCAGAAAAAGGCAATGGAATATTACTAGACTGGAATGGAGTAGCAGACCCAGAGTATATAACGATTGAAAATAATACAATGAGTTCTAGTAATGGGATTATAGCTAAAAGCGGTGTATATTCAACTTCTAATACAAATCACCATAACAAAATAGATGGTAATGTAATAACTGGTTATCAATACGGAGTTCATCCATATGCCCTAGCAACTTGCGAACCATCGTAAAATAACAAAAGGCACTTTTAAATAGGTGTCTTTTTTAATATAAAAAGGGAAGGAGTTGCAAAGGGTATATTCGAAGAAAATAATTATTGCAAATATTTACCAAAGTTGTATAATTAGTGTGTATAGCAATCCATAATAATCTAAATTAACCTTGAAGAGGAAATGTTAATGAATAATATGGATTTTTCAGAGGTTAGTATCACAAAAGTCTTACTTTTATTTCTATTTGATTTACATATATTCTTAATATACTCAAGAATAGCAATAGATATTCCAGTTATCATCTTTTTACCTAAATTAAGTAATTTATATAACCCTACTTACATTTCTTATCAATATTATTTGACTGTTTTTACCGCTGTAGTATCTTTCTGTCTCCATGTATCAATAAACCATAGTCTATTGATACATTTATTATATTAAATACCTTAATTCACTATGAGTCTTTGTTTTTATAGTAAATTAAGGTAAAATACATATTTCAAGGGGGAAAAAAAGTGAAAAATATTAAGCATTTAATACAAGTTAAACAAGGTTCATTAAAAACAAAGGTAGTTATAGCTACTATTATTATGGGTATTGCATTGGTATCTTTAGGAGGTATCAGCAATTTAAATTATAATAGTAGTACAAGCAGTGCAGATAAATATATACAAGTATTTGGTAGCGCAGTTAAACAGCCAGTATTAGTATACAAAACGCAATATGGTGTAACAACATCAAGTGTAAGCATAAGAACAGGAGCATCAGATACTTATTCTACACAGGGAACATTCGCTAACAAAACTAACCTTAGCATACTTGCAACCTGTGGTAGTTTTTACAAAGTAAGCTACAGTGGAAAAACTGGCTATGTAAGTAACCAGTATGTAAGAATAACAGCTAAGCCAGTTGTAGTAGTAACACCTCCAACAGTATACAAAATACAGTATTGTGTAGCAACGGGAGACGGTATAAGTATAAGAAC
>DHIM01000371.1:1501-15479 GCA_002403785.1 Clostridium sp. UBA4746 | reverse complement strand
ATATATATTTATACGTCTTGATATAAACTCAATATTTTCGAAATTTTTAGAACTCTTTCATATATCCTGTTTTTTAGTATATATATCTTTATTCTTCAAAAACTTAATTTATTCTCTGAATCGCAGATTGTTACCATATCATTTCCATTAATTACATTGTTTTGATATTTTATTTATTATATATTTATTCATTGAATACATTTATAGAAAATCAACAAACAATTATATAACATTATAACTCAACAAATATGATATTTTCAACCTATTTCCACTTAATTATTTTACAATCTATTCTACATTGTTTTATTATCCTAAAAAAATACTCTTTGCTTATAAATTGGATTAAATGTAATTAATGATTATCTCCTAAATGTCGTTAACAATACATTATTAATCCTCATATACTAAACTATAACTTTCAAGGGGATGATAAAGTGATTAAAGTAGAAATCAATAATATAAGTATGAATTATCACTCTTTAACTGCAGAAACTCCGGCTCTAGCAGATATCTCATTTGGCGTACAAGAAGGTAATTTTTTAAGCATTGTGGGTCCTTCTGGCTGCGGGAAATCTACTCTATTAAATATAATAGCAGGTTTGATTGAACCGTCACATGGAAATATAATAATTAACCGACCAGCTAATAATTCAAACTTTTTAAAAATTGGATATATGTTTCAAAAGGACCAATTGTTCGACTGGTTAACTATATGGGACAATGTTCTGCTAGGACTTAAAATTAATCATTGCGTTACAGATGCCAACAAGGAAATGGTAAAAACTCTTTTGATAAGCTATAATCTCTGGGAATTTAGGGATCATCACCCTAGAGAATTATCTGGAGGCATGCGCCAAAGAGTTGCTCTAATTCGAACTTTAGCTTTAAGTCCTGAAGTACTTCTTTTAGATGAACCTTTTTCAGCTCTAGACTACCAAACAAGATTAAACATTAGTGATGAAGTTTATGAAATTATAAAAAAAGAAAAAAAGACTACTATAATGGTCACTCATGATATTGCAGAAGCCATCGCCATGTCAGATGAAATTATTATACTTTCAAATCGCCCTGCTGTAATTGTTAAACACATGGCCCTTGAATTTGGGGGGAATTTCTATTGTCCTCTTAAACGTAGAGAAGCTCCAAATTTCAGAGTTTATTTCAATGAAATTTGGAAGGAGTTGAATGGAAATGTTGATTCAAAGTGACGAACAAAAGAATTATATTAAAAATGTAAAAAAGAAAAAATACCTTATTATTTTTACTAGGCTAATAATACTAATTGTTTTCTTTAGCTTTTGGGAAATAGCTGGCAGACTTAATTGGATTGATTCTTTTTTAACAAGCACACCATCAAAAATGTTTAAATCGTTTATAGAAATATATAATGAAGGTACACTTATAACTCATATCTCCATAACATGTTTTGAAACAATAACAGGTTTCTTACTAGGAACTATCTTAGGTGCCTTATTTGCAATCCTATTATGGTGGTCTGATTTTATTTCAAAAGTTTTAGATCCATACTTAATAGTATTAAATGCTTTACCTAAAATAGCACTTGCACCTATTATTATATTTTGGGTAGGCAACGGAATAAAGGCAATAATAGTAATCGCTCTTTTAATATCAATAGTTGTAACTATAATAAGCATACTTAGTGGCTTTAGAGAAGTCGATGAAGATAAAATTAAGCTTTTAAAAACCTTTGGAGCTTCTAAACTCCAAATACTAATTAATTTAATTATTCCTGCATCTATTCCAACTCTTATTTCTGCACTTAAAATCAACGTAGGCCTCTCATGGGTGGGTGTAATCATGGGTGAGTTCTTAGTAGCTAAAAAAGGTTTAGGTTTTTTAATAATCTATGGCGGTCAAATTTCACAGCTAGATATGGTAATGATGAGTATAGTAATACTTTCCATTTTAGCTTACCTTATGTATGAAATGGTTGCGCTCCTTGAAAGAAAGGTGGTAAACAAAACTAAATAAAATTTTATTTTAAGTATATATTTAAAATCCTTGGACAGTATTTATATTAAATAGTCAATACAATATAGTACTATCCTTATTAGTCTCATTTAAATAAACAACAAGTTAATATGTAAGTTTATTTTCATGAGCCTTAGGATATGAAGTTTATAATTCCCGAAAGAATTATAAGGAGGAGAATAATGGAATACTTTCAAAAGGCTAACGCTATATACAATACTAAAGATTATAGTAGAGCAATAGCTCTATATAAAAAAGCTGCAGAAATGAAAGATAATGAGGCAAGTTCACTTTATAATACTGCAGTATGTTTTATTCACTTAAAAGAATACGAAAAAGCAATCCCCTTATTTCATTCTGCTATATCCTTTCGTCGTGAAAGTAAATACTTTTTCAACCTAGCTTATTGTTATGCTATGTGTGTTAACAAGCCAAAAGCATTATATTACTTTAATATTGCTTGGACACTAAATAATGATGATGAAGATTGTGAAAAAGCTATTAATTTATTATTAAAAAGTTACAGAACAGCTCCCTAAATTATAGGGAGCTATTCTTTTACCATTCACCAGCTATACTCTCTTGCTTATGGTCGATATTAAATCTTGCACTATCAAAATAATCCCCACCGACTAAGAATGTAGGATCTACATTAATCCATTTGTTTTCGCCCTCTATATATACTTGATTCCAAGCATGACTAACCCAATTGCTTCCATTGAATCCCTGACCAGTTATAATTCTTACCTTTATATTATTAGCTCTACACATAGCTACATATAGACATGCATAGTCAAAGCATATCCCACTTCTCGAATTAAAAGTTGGGATGGCCCCAGATGTCATTTGTGTATCATTATTTAATACTTTATTTGCTTTTTCGTTACTATAAACTATTTCACTACCTACCCATTTATAAATAGACTTCGCCCTATTTCTTGTTCCATTTTTATCTTGAACTAAGTTAATTGCAAACTTATTTATTTCATTGTTAGACTTAACCCCTTGCTCTAGTGTAATACCATTATAATAAATTATACCTTTTTTATTGTTAGGTATATTGGGCTGCGAACTCGAAGCATCTTTTACTACAATCTTAAATGAGTTATTAACAACATTTGGTAGCTTTTTTGCAAGCTTTGAATTAGTCAATGGAATAACTACTTGTTTAGATATATAGCTATATGCTTGTGATTCTTCCAAATACTTATTATACGTATCTGTTACATTAAGAAGTGACAGAAAATTAAATATAAAAGTAATAACAATTACATAACATATTGCCTTAGGCACTTGAAATACTGCCCCTGCGATTCTATTAAATAAAACGCTTTTTTGCTTTAACATACGCTCTATACTGTCAAACAAAGGATAAAAAGTTATTCGGCTAATGAAATTAACTACAAAATTTAAGAAACTATAAATTATTAGTATCACTATTGGCATTAATAATATATAAATTACTAATGGCTTACTATTTATAAAATCTATAATGTTTAAAGGAATACTTTTATATATTGTTTTATAAATACCCGTATCATGCTGTATAAAAATCTTTTTAGTGTAATTGATACCTATACATAAAGATATTAAAAAAGATATACTTTGAAAAACTCCCTCGATAGCTCCTTTTAAATGCTGCGATGAGAATTTGAATATAAACCCTTTAATTATTGGGTATATAAAAAAGATTAGTAAAATTAAACTTACGGGTTGCTTAAGCAATCCTATCACCTGCCTTCATTAGTAACATTATCAATGTCATCAATTAACTCTTTTAGTACTTTTTTTATTTGATCCCACTTAAAGCCTCTTCTTAAAAGATAATCTCCTAGCTTTTTATATAATTTTATTTTCTGGGACTCTGACTTAATTAATATGCTGTATCTTTTACTAGCCAACTCATATAATCTATTATAATCTTCCTTAATACTCTCTTCAGAAGTGCCCCCATTTTCAAAGATTTCTCTTTCTTTTGGGTCCTCTCCCTTATCATTACTCGTAATTTTAGATAAAACTTCTTTAATTATTTCATAATCATATCCACTACGAGCTAGATAGTCCGCTAATTTTTTATAAAGTTTTCTAGTATCCTTTTCACTCTTTGATAATGTCACAAGTTTTTTTTCACCTAATTGCAAAGCTACCTGTAGCTGCTGCTCACTAGTTATTTTACTTATCGCATCATTAATTAGTTCCTTAGGAAGGGATTTTTTTAATAAGGTAAATTTAATTCTATTTTTTCCAATAGAACTAATTTTTTCTTTTATAAATAACTCAACAAACCTCTCATCATTAACAAAATCATACTGCTTTAAAAACTCCATTACTCTATCTATAGTATTAATATCAAATTCTTTTATCGTCAGTTTATCAATCACTTGTTTAGCTGACTTAAAACTTCTTTCTAAAAAGTGAAGAGCTGCATTTTTCCCTTTTATATAATTATCTTCATTAATTATATCTTCTAAATTCTCTTTCTCCATGCATCTACCTTTTGTAATATTATGAATATATATCAGCTGCGCATCACAGGCAAAAGCGAATTCTTCATTCATATAAATGTTAACTCTACGTTTGTTTCTTTTTTGAATTTCAATTTTTGTTATAATACTACCCAATATTACCCTCTCTTTTCTGGTAAAAATACGTGAATTGTTGGTTTTTGCAATACTTTTCTAGAAACATTATATAAGTCTTTGCTTTTAACATTTCCTATATTTTTCATATCTTCAGTAAACTGATATATATTTTCGTCGTCCATAACTTGATGAATTACATAATTACCAAGATCCGTAGAATCCTCGAGCGTTGATGCTATGGCAGTTTTTAATATCTTTTTCATCAAAGCTACTGTATTATCATCAAAAATTATTTTTTCTGTTTCAATATCTTTGATAGCCGTATCAATTACCTCAATTGCTTCATCTACATTTTTCTCTGCAACTGATGTATAAATATATAGTGTTTTGACATTATTTGAAGTATCCAAATGAGTATATACATCATAGGACAATCCTCTCTCTTCACGAAGTTTTCTAAATAATATAGAATTAGAACTTTCCCCAAACTTGAAGTTTAATATTCTAAGTGCTAATTCCTCATCTTTAGTTAATCCATTAAAGGTATATAAATAAACTATAGTGCTTTGCTCTATTTCTTTTTTATAAGATGTTTTTTTTATAAATTGATGATGTTCAGATATTATTTTTTTCTTTTCGAACTTTTTATTAACCCATTCGCCAAAATACTTAATGACCATATTTATTATATCCTCATGTTCAAATGGAGATACAATAGATATAAAAGAGTTATTTGGAACATAATATTTATTATAAAAATCAACAAGTTGCTTTCTTGCAACCTTTTTTATTACACTTTCGTTACCAATAGTATCTTCCCTAAGGGGGCTATCCTTAAACGCAATCTCATTAACTCTCATAAAGCTTAAGTCTTCAATATCATCATTAATTGTTCTAATTTCTGCGAGTATTACTCCTCTTTCCTTTTCAATTTCATTAGCTGGAAATGTTGAGTTTAAAAGCATATCCCCAAGGAGTGTTACTGCACTTTCTAATTCTTCCTTTAAAATTGTGGCACTGTAAACTGTACAGTTAAAATCCGTATATGCATTATATTCTCCACCTAGATTTTCTAGATCGCTGTTTAGCTTTTCATTAGTTCTATCTTCAGTGCCTTTAAAAAGCATGTGCTCAATAAAATGAGCTATCCCCTTTTCACTTTTCTCTTCAAAAAGCGAGCCTATATTGACACCAACATGAACTGCTGCAATTTGACTATCCTTCTTAATGGTAATAAGTTTAATACCATTACTTAATTCGGTTTGTTTTGTATTGAAAATTTCTTTACCCATCATATTCTCCTTTAACCCAAAACTGTGTTACTAAATTAGTTTAGCTTCCTTCAATAATTACGATCATAAAAAAGCAAAAAGCAATATAATTTAACTATATCATACTTTTATCTATTTTAGACTATATTCTTAACTGATTTGTATCTAGAATTAATTTCCTAGAATTAAGAAACTCTATTGACTAATTGCGAGATATGGAGTAAAATAAAGGTTCGAGTCAAATACTCATAGACAGTTCGCAACCATCCTGTCTTAAAATAAAACTATGGAGGCACAAAATTGAATATTAAATTAAATGAAGGAACTATGTCTGTAAAAATAAGAAAAATCGTTTTTGCAGCAATGGTGGCTGCTATTTATGCGGCTTTAACTCTAAGCTTATCGTTTTTCAGCTTTGGAGTTGTTCAATATCGTATAGCTGAAGGACTTACTATTTTACCGTACTTTGCATCCTTTTCTATTCCTGGATTGCTAATTGGTTGTATAGTTTCTAATATTATAAGCCCACTAGGTATTATGGATATGGTTTTCGGTTCCCTTGCAACACTTATAGCCGCGATTTTAACTTACTATATTGGTAAGAGCAAACTAAAATTCAAAAGAATACTTGCTCCATTACCCGCTGTAGTAGTAAATGCCATTGTAATAGGCATATTGTTAAAGCTTTTATATGTTAAGGACATGCCCCTTTTACTTTGTATGCTGCAAGTTGCATGGGGAGAATTAGTCTGCTGTTATGGAATTGGATTACCTCTTATTTATATTATTGAAAAGAACTCAATTTTGAGGAATTTTTTTAAATAATTATAAAAGAGCAATGTGATTTTGCTTTTTTAGTTTAATATTTGTTATTTTGTATAGAAAGTTGTAATAATAGATGTATTTGATACTTTATGAGAAGAAAGAGGAATTTTAATGAATAAGATTGAAAAAGTTAAATTTGATGAACTAGGACTAAACGAATCCGTACTCCAAGCAATAACCGATTTGAAATTTGAATATCCATCTGATATTCAAGCAAAAGCTATTCCAGTTGTACTAGAAGGCTTTGATATTATAGGTCAGGCTCAAACAGGAACTGGTAAAACATTAGCCTTTGGTGCTCCTATTTTAAGCAGAATGGAAAAATCAAACGGCAAAATTCAAGCAATAGTAATGTCTCCAACAAGAGAACTTGCTGTACAAGTTGCCGAAGAACTTTCACGTATTGCAAAACATGAAAGAATTAAGATATTGCCAATCTATGGTGGTCAATCAATTGATAGACAAATATCCGCTCTAAAAAGAGGAGTAGACATTGTAGTTGGAACTCCTGGAAGATTACTAGACCATATTAGAAAAGGTACTTTAAAATTAGCAAATGCTAAGTTTCTTGTTTTAGATGAAGCTGACGAAATGTTAAACATGGGTTTTATTGAAGATATTGAAAGTATTATAAGTAATTTAAGTGAAGATAGACAGACTTTACTTTTCTCAGCTACTATGCCAAGAGCTATTAAAATATTGTCTAAAAAATATATGCATCCTGAAACAAAAATTATTGCAATAGAAAAGAAATCATTAACAGTTTCTACAACTAAACAATATTATTATGAAGTAAATAATAAAAATAAATTTGAATCATTATGTAGAATTCTTGATGTTGATGCTCCTAAGACTTGTATACTATTCTGTAAAACTAAAAAAGGTGTAGATGAGTTAGTTGATGCTTTACAACCTAGAGGTTATACTGTAGAAGGTATGCACGGAGACATGAAACAAAGTCAAAGAATGAACACTCTTAAAAAATTCAAAGATGGTCATTTAAACTTCTTAATTGCAACAGATGTAGCTGCAAGAGGAATAGACGTCGAAGATGTTACTCATGTAATAAACTATGATTTACCACAAGATAGCGAATCATATATACATAGAATTGGAAGAACTGGTAGAGCTGGTAAAGAAGGTACAGCTTATAGTCTTATTACAAGACGAGAATCTTCTGCTATAAGACAAATTGAACGTGATACTAAAAGTGTTATAGTTAAAAAAACCGTACCTACTATAACAGATATTTTTGCTGCTAAATCAGAAACTATTATAGATCAAATAAAATTAGTCTTAAAAGAAAATTTATATGAAAACTTTCTTCCACTAGGACAAAATCTTATAACAGAATTTGGTGATGAAGATGTAGCCGCTTCTTTAATAAAAATTATTTTTGATAAAGAAGTTAACTACAACTATGCAGACGATAGTACAACAACAACATCAGATAATGTTAGATTATTTTTATCTATAGGACGAATGGATGAAGTTATGACTAAAGATATTATATCTTTCTTATGTGAGACTGCTAATATTAATAAAAATGAACTTGGCCGTATTGATATTTTAGATAAATTCTCATTTTTAGATGTACCTGGTAACTTAGTTGATTCTATTTTAAATAATAGTTCAGGTAAGAGACTTAACAGTAGAAAAGTAAATATTGAAGTGGCTAAATCTAGAAGATAGATTTGTTAAAGCACAAAAGAGCACTTATAAATAATTGCTCTTTTTGTGCGAATTTTTTTTGTAATTTTATATTCTTTTAATTATTTAATCATCCCCTTTAACATACAATATAATAGGGGTGATAAATATGAGTAAATTTAATAAACTACTTTACACATTAATTTTTATATTGTTAATTGAAATTTTTCTAATATATATGGTATATAAATAAGTAAGCTTTTAATCCTTAATTTTGAGTTTTTATATTTTTATCATAATATTGTAGCTTTATATATCTCATCAAAAGCACATAATTTTTGCACAATCCCACTACTCTTAATATATCTTGGTGCCAAAATTGTATACATTGTTGTACTATATTTTGAATCTTCTTCTTCATCATCAATCAAAAATTCTATATTCTTAACTTTTATACCCATACCCTCAAAATATTGTTCTAATTTCTCTACCATATTTTTCTTGTTAACATACTGAATCTCTAATTTAAGAATGTTACTGTTTTTAAAAAACCTAGATTCAAAAGTTTTAAGAAATACTAATACTATAAAAACAAATATAGTAGATAATATAGTTAAAGTATAATAGCCTAGCCCAACTGCAAGCCCAATGCATGCAACTGTCCATATGCTTGCCGCAGTAGTAAGACCTTTTATAGATCCCTTCTCATGTATAATAGTCCCTGCCCCTAAGAATCCTACTCCTGTTATAACCTGTGCTCCAAGACGACCAATATCTGCTTTCATAGCATTTTGAAGTTCCGGATGCTGAATTATCATATTAGTTGCATCTTGTATTGAATATAACTGTATCATTGACGTAATTGCCGCACCTAAACATACTAATATATGCGTTCTAAAACCCGCTGGTCTGTTTTTAAATTCCCTCTCATACCCTATTAAGCCACCAACTACAACTGCAAGTGCAAGTCTTATTGCTACTTCATATACTGACATTTACATACCTCCAACAAATTGATCCTATTCTATTACCATAATTTAAAATGTATAATGAAGTATTTTTTATATAATAAATATACAACACTAGTGTCACATATTTTAGCACACAATACATAATATTCAAATTATCCCATTGTTCCACTATTTATCTTTTATAATTTTTTTTCGCGCTAATGACGAAAATAAATAAAAGCAACCAAACTGGTTACTTTTTACATATCAATTCAGATACTTTTGCTCTATATCAATTCAGATACTTTTGCTCTATATTGTTCGAATTTAACCATATTCTAACAAATTCCTTTATACAATTATCTTCATATTTGTACCATTCCTCTGTCTCACATTCACCTTTTGTATTTTGATTATCCAGTAGAACGTGTTTAAAACTTTTTATAGCTTCTTTACTATGTAATGCCATCTGCAATTCTAATTTTAGATCAGAATTACTAATCATTTTACTAACATATTTATTCATTGCATTTATATAAAACTCTTCATCTATAAGAGGAGCTCTTAAGTATCTATTAACCTCATCATCGCAAATAAGTATGGCAACACTAACAAATTCTTTTAGCCAATTATCAAAACTATTTTCTTTTAAAGTTCCGTTTTCTAAAGCTAAACTCACTTCTGTGGGAATATATATAACCTCACCGGTAATTGTGTCCAGGAAACTTTTACCTAAATTATCATCAACATGCGAAATTGTTTCTATAAGTGCTTCCATATTAATTTCTACTAACTTCAAAATTCTACCTCCCTTAATTACTATAACATTTATTTAACATTAAAAAAAACACTATACTATTCATAACGAAAAACCAATAAACCTCAACGGTTTACTGGTCTCTTACTTATTCCTCAAAAGTCGATTCATATTCTTCTAAAACTCTTGCGAACTCTTCCTCATCTTCTACTGAAATATATTGTTCTTTATCATCGACAAGTTCTATTTTATATACAAAAGCATCATCTTCTTCTCCTATGGGAGCTAATAAAGCATATTTATTTTCATCTAATTCAATGATTTCAATTAATTCAAAATCAACTTTTTCGCCATCTTCATCTACCATTGTTATAATTTTATTTTCTTCCATGTTCATTCTCCTTTCAAACCTAATAACCACATTATACCGTTAATTCGACTAATATGTCTATATAAAAATATTGATTTCGATCATATTATTCTCTAACCATACCTTACATTATACCATAAGACATTTGATAAATTAGTTTATTTGCTATATCCGTAAATTCCTCTTACAGAGACTTCACCTGAAACAACATACTCTATTTTTCCTAGGTTATTTTCAATAACTAATTCTCCTTTATCACTTATATCCATAGCTTTCGCTGTTGTTACTTTTCCTTTGTTAATTAACTGGATTTCTTTTCCTATAAGCATGGAATTTTTTCTACAGATGTCTATAGTTTCTTTTATATTATCATTTTGCACAAAATCAATATACAACTCTTCAAAAATGTTTAATATATTAGCGAGCAAAATTTTTCTCTCCATATATTTACCACTCTCAATCTTAATAGACGTAGCTACATCTTTTAGATCGAGTGGTATATCTTCCTCTTCCAAGTTTACATTTATACCAATTCCCATAACTAAATAATTAATGTGATCTATTTCTCCACTCATTTCTGTTAATATACCACATACTTTTTTACCATTGAGTACTATATCATTAGGCCACTTTATATTAGTGTTAATTCCCATTTTCATAATAGCTTTTTGTACAGCAGCTGCTCCAAGTAAGGTTATTTGTGATATATTCTCTGTGATAATGTTCGGTCTAAGTATTATTGACATCCATATGCCCTTAAACTTTGGAGAAATCCAATTTCGTCCGAGCCTTCCATGTCCTGTAGTTTGTTCTTCACTTATTATAATTGTTCCATGTTCTTGCATAGCTTCGGCTAATTCTTTAGCCTTAGAATTAGTTGATCCTATAGAATCATAGTAAATGATATTTTTACCTATATATTCGGTATTTAGATAGTTTCTAATCTCCTCAAAGGTAAGTATGTCCGGTGATGAAATTATTCTATAACCTTTTCTTGAAATTGCCTCAATTTCGTAGCCATCCTCTTTAATTATATTTATATGTTTCCAGATTGCTGCGCGGCTAACTCCTAATACTTCACTAATCTTTTGACCAGACACAAAATCATTTCCACTATCTTTAAGTAACTTAAGAATTTTTCCCTTCATAATATCCACACCTTTTCTTGTTTCACAAGGTTCTAAGTAAGGTTGTTTATCGCCTTATAATCTTCTATTTTCTTCTTGCTTATACTTGTTTTTGCCTTTTAGAGCAAGGTCAATGTCATTTAATAACTGATCTTTATCCTTTGGTAATGTTCCCGCAAGTGACATATAATTAGAAGCATGGTTGCTTCTAAAAATGCAGTTAGTAACTTCTACATTTTGTAAAAACTCTCTTAATTCATACATTATTTCTTCTGGAGTTAATAAATGAAAAACATCATTTTGTATATCTTCATAGATTGGTGTCCCAGGCTCTAACATTAAAGTTAAGAATCCTACATAATCTGGGTTTATGGCGTTAATTAGTTTTGCAGATTCTATCGCATTTTCACTAATCTTTTCTTTGCCACCTATACCTGAAATTAAAGTAGTAGATAATTTTATTCCACTTTCTTTTACCTTACGCCCTGCCAAACTCATTTTTTCAGCAGTTACACCCTTATTTATACTTTTTAATATATCATTACTTCCAGATTCAACGCCTAGATACAAAATACCTATACCAAGATCTTTAAGTTCACGAAGCTCTTCTAAAGATTTTCTTAAAATATCATTTGGAGTAGCATACACGCCAATTCTTTCACACTGAGGAAATAATTCTCTTATTTTCAATAAAATCAATTTCAATTTACTAGTTTCAAGAACTAAAGCATCCCCATCTGCTAGAAATATCTTTTTAACTACCCCATAATCTAATTTAGCCTGCTCCAAATCTTCCATAATATCTTCTAAGTCACGTACTCTAAATTTCTTATCTTTGTACATACCACAAAAGCTACATCCATTATGCGAGCAGCCTATCGTGACTTGCAATATAAGACTGTAGGCCTCACTAGGTGGTCTATATACTGTTCCTTCATATCTCACTGTAATCATCTCCAACTCTATATATTTGATGAATATTATTAGTTACATACTTTATCAGTATACCATAGGTTTTCCTATAAAAAACAACGTCTTTATGTATATTTACAAATGGTTTTTAAAATTACTTGGCGAATAAGATACTGTTGTAACAATATCTACTTTTATTTATACAGATTATTTGGAAATTGATAAATACTCTTCACAGGTACGAATAAAATCTTTAATATTTTCCTTCTCCTCTTTAATTTTACTCTCACTGATTCCACCTCTACCAAGTCTATCACATTGTGATAACAGGGCAATTTCTTTGATGGATATTTCTAAAGACATTTTTTTCACATCTCCAAAAGGTAATTTTTTTGTTACAAATAGGGTTTGCATATGCCACCTAACTAAAGCTGTAACCTGTTTAATTAATTCAACATCATCTGTAAGTTCTTGCAGGAATTTGATACTAAGTTCTGCACCAACCTTATCATGGTCATAAGATGTTATTTTCCCCTTTTTAATTTTTGTAGTAGGTGTTTTCCCCAAATCATGTAATAATGCGCCCCACATAAATGCTCTAGGATTTTCACTTATTTTTTTTACTTTCGCTGCATTATCTACAACTAACATTGTGTGTTTCCATACATTACCTTCAGGATGATATTGTAGAGATTGCGGAGTATCTACTAAGCCACTTAATAATGTATATGGATAATTTGTAAATATGCCTTGTTTATTTATCATTTCATTAAAATACACAGATGGCTTCTCGTCTTCCATTAGATGTCTTTCAATTTCTTCAAATACTTTTATCATATATTAAATCCTTTCTTTTAATTATTACTGTTTCAAAATCATTTATAACAAAAAGAGCAAGCTATACTTATCTAAACTATATATTATCATAGTTTAGGTAACAAACACCTGCTCTTTTGATGTAATTTTAAATGTTCATAACCTAATATCCATTCTTTTTAGTTTCAAAAACACTTTCATTGTATGCACTTTCTTCAATGGTTTGAATAATTTGATTTTTAGATACTCCATTTTGTGTTTTTGTGTCTTTCTTAATATAATCACGCCTATTTTCCTTTTTAGCTTGTTCACGATCTTTCATATAAAAACCTCCTAATTACTTATTATTATTATATATGCCTACTGAAATATTACCTACTGTGCCGTAGTATTAATGCTCGCTAAACTTCTGTAATACTTTTTTAAACTCTTCTCCCTGTCCTATGGACAAGTATTCTGTTTCTCCATTAACGTTAACTGACTTGTAAGCATAAGCCTCGTCTGAATCTTTAGGTCCAACTATAACATATTCATTTCCATCCATTTTAATGGCCTCAATCAATTCTAAGTCAACTTTTTCGCCATTTTCATTTAGTACAGTAATTATTTCATTAGTTTTCATATACATATCTCCTCTTATTTGCTTTTAGGTGCCTTATTATTTTGTGCCTAAGTGAATGTTTTATACTAGGTTTTTATAATAACTTAGCACAAAAATTCCCCCAA
>DHIM01000371.1:0-1430 GCA_002403785.1 Clostridium sp. UBA4746 | reverse complement strand
AGCACAAAAATTCCCCCAAACTTTAAATTTGAGGGAAAATAGAAAACACATCAATTTTTTATTTTATATATTTTTCATAAATCATAGCTAAAAGTTCTCCTTTAACATTAAGTTTTGGATTTTCTAATACTTTATTTAAAAGAAATTTAAGCATTTCGCCTATTTCTTCCCCTGGTTTGATAGAAAATTGTTTTATTAAATCTTTACCGTTTATTGCAAGTTCTTTTACAGATAAAGGAACTTTAGATTCTATGATAGTTCTTGCTATTTCTTCTACTCTATTAATTTCACGAATACGAATTTCGTGAAATCGCGAACCTAAAGCATCTGCTCTTTGCAACGCAAAAAGGTCGAAGACTAAATCCACACCAACTCTATTAATAAGGCGTTTTACAGATGCATCTGTTGGTTTTGTAAGTACGTTCATATGCTCTTTCACTAAAATTTTAATGTCTCTTATGCTTTTATTATCGAATTTAAGTCGTCTAAGTATTTTCTCGGATAGTATGACACCTTTTTTATCATGTCCATAAAAATGTCCTATCCCATCCTTATCAATAGTAAAACATTCCGGTTTAGCTATGTCATGTAATAATCCAGCAACTCTTAAATTAATTTCTGGCGGACATTTTTCAACCACTGCTAAAATGTGTTTAAATATATCTTTATCATGGTGAGGATTTTGTTGATCAAATCCTACTGCTAATTGCAGTTCTGGTAATATAATCTCTAATAGTTTAGTCTCTTCAAATAACTTCAGAGCTTTTGTAGTATTATTAGATACTAACATCTTACATAGTTCATCTCTAATTCTTTCATTACTCACATTTAATATAAGTTTATAATTTGCTTTTATAGCCTTTAAAGTTTTTTCTTCTATATCAAAATTTAGCGAAGCTGCAAAACGAATAGCCCTAAGCATTCTTAGTGCATCTTCTTTAAACCTCTTGTTAGGCTCACCCACGGCTCTAATTATTTTATCATTTAAATCTTTTATACCACCAAAATAATCAACAATACCATCAAATTCATTAAAAGCTAGAGCATTTATTGTAAAATCTCGCCTAGCCAGATCTTCTTTTAAACTTGAAACAAAAGTTACGCAATCTGGTCTTCTATTGTCCAGATATTCACCATCAATTCTGTAAGTTGTAACTTCATATCCCTCTCCATTTATCATAACAGTAACAGTTCCATGCTTTATCCCTGTTGGCACCGTTTTGTCGAAAAGTCTAATAATTTGTTCTGGCAATGCATTAGTAGTTATATCATAGTCCTTAGGCGACGATATTCCAATTTTAAAATCACGTACACTCCCACCCACTATATAAGACTGATATCCATTATTTTTTAAAGTATTTAAGATTGTTTTTACATCATCTGGTATAAACATATATCCTCCACTATTACATTCTGTTAATTATTACAAT
>DHIM01000346.1:1039-8975 GCA_002403785.1 Clostridium sp. UBA4746 | reverse complement strand
GGTTTGAAAAAGACGATGGTGGGACTTGGATGGGATCCAGTACAACAATCACATAAGGGGTTACTTGGAGGGTTATTTGGAAGTAAACAAGCAGCAATAGATTGTGATGCATCAGTGCTAATGCTTGATGAAAATGATAAGCTAAAAGGAAAAGAGAACATGGTTTATTTCGGGAATCTAAAAAGCAAATGTGGTAGTGTTCAGCATATGGGAGATAATCTTACTGGTGATGGTGATGGTGATGATGAGCAAATTATGGTTGACTTGTCAAACATACCTCAAAATATTGCTAAGTTAGTTTTCGTGGTTAATATCTATGCAGCAGTTCAACGTAAACAGCATTTCGGTATGATACAAAATGCTTTTATACGATTAGTAAATCTAACGGACAATAAGGAAATGCTTCGTTTTAATTTAACAGAAGAATATTCAGGTAAAACTGGTTTATTTGTTGCTGAAATTTATCGTAATGGTGGGGAATGGAAATTTACAGCCGTCGGAGAATCAGATGCTTCATCTGGATTAGGCGAGATGGTAAAAAAATACCAGTAGAATAATAGATCTAAAAGGATTATGATATATCCATACATTTATAATAAAATAATAAATTAGGGTGTAGAAAATGAGAATCTTATCATTTTCTACATTTTAATTTAAAAGAAAATCATACAAAATACAGAAGGGCGGACTATATGAAATATTTTAATGAACAGAGCTCAAAAGTTTTAAAAAGTCTTAAGGTTGATAGTAGCAAAGGATTATCGAGTTCTGAGATTAAAGAAAGAATAAAGA
The DNA here is from genome assembly GCA_002403785.1 of Clostridium sp. UBA4746. Taxonomy (GTDB): domain Bacteria; phylum Bacillota; class Clostridia; order Clostridiales; family Clostridiaceae; genus Clostridium_AD. The sequence continues at coordinate 8,183 of DHIM01000346.1, read as the reverse complement.
AGTACGGTGCTAATGAATTTACTAAACAAGAAAAAGGATCGATATGGGATAGTGTTAAGGAAGCAATAACTGAACCTATGATGATAATACTTTTAGCGGCAGCCGTAATTAGTGCATCAATAGGAGAATTTAGTGATGCTATTGGTATAGTATGCGCTGTAGCAATAGGAATTGGTATAGGGATTTTCACGGAAGGAAAATCACAAAAAGCTGCAGATGCGCTTTCAAAAATGACAGAAAATATAGAGGTAAAAGTATTACGTAATGGGAAAATCATTCAAGTGAACAAAATCGATCTGGTACCTGGTGATATAGTTTCAATTGAGACTGGGGACATGGTGCCGGCAGATGGTAGACTCATAGAAAGTATAGATTTAATGGTAAGAGAGGACATGCTTACCGGAGAATCAGAGGATGTAAGCAAAGATGCAGGCGTTGTTATAGAAATGGAAAATATAAAATCTAAAGATAAAATTATTGTGCAAGATCCTATTCCAGCAAAACAATTGAATATGGTTTTCGGAGGAACGCTTATTGCATATGGTAGAGCTAGCTTTGTAGTTACTTCCACTGGCGACAACTCTCAAATGGGAGAGATAGCCAAAAATCTTGAGGAAGGTGATTTAGAAACACCGCTTCAAGCAAAACTTGGTGATTTAGGTGGTAAGATCTCGAAAGTATCAAGCGCTATAGCTGCGATACTATTTATAATCATAATTGTAAAAATGGTTTTAGCGCATACTATATCAGCAGATACAAGTGGTGTATTTGCATTCTTACAGTCAATTGAACCGATAAAGACTGCATTTGTTGTATGCGTTGCTTTAATTGTTGCAGCCGTTCCAGAAGGACTTCCAACAATGATAAATATGACACTTGCAATAACTATGCAGAAAATGGCTAAGATTAATGCACTTGTTATTAAAAAGGAAGCATGCGAGACTATAGGATCTGTAAGTGTAATATGTTCAGATAAAACAGGTACACTTACTCAAAATAGAATGACGGTTGAAAAAGTTTATCTAAATGGTAAGTTTAAATCAAGAGATGAATTAAGTGATAGAAATAACTACTTTTTAGATAACTGTATTGTAAATTCAACGGCAGATATCGAAAAGGATGATAACGAAATCAAATATTTAGGTAGTGCAACAGAATGTGCTCTTCTTTTGTACAATGATGCATGCGATTATGTACAAGAAAGACAAAGCGCAAACATAGCTCATCAAATTCCATTTAGTTCAAAGCGTAAGCGAATGAGTACAGTTATAAAGGAGGAGGAAGGTGCTACAGTATTAACAAAGGGAGCACCTGAAATTATCTTAGAATTGTGCAAATATGAACATGTCAATTGCATGGAAGTGGAGCTCGATGAAGCAAGACGGGCCGAGATATTAGATGAAATTGAAAAACTTGAAAGAAAATCTATGCGAGTACTTGGATTTGCGTACAGAAATATAAGTGAAGAAGTAGCTATGGCGTCAGTGCAAGGCACTTTAGAAGATGACTTAGTATTTACGGGATTTGTAGGAATAAGAGATCCCCTAAGACTTGATGTTAAAGAAGCCGTAGAAACAGCTAGAAAAGCAGGAGTTTCTACTAAAATGCTTACAGGGGATAACATTAATACAGCTATTGCTATAGGTAAAGAATTAGGACTACTTAACGGTAAATATAAGGCAGTAGAGGCTACGTATATAGACACATTGTCTGATGAAGAACTTAGAAGTGAAATAACTACCATTTCAATAGTAGCACGTTCAAAACCTGATACAAAAATGAGAATAGTTGAAGCTCTTCAAAGTAATGGAGAGGTAGTGGCAGTAACCGGAGATGGAATAAATGATGCCCCGGCTCTTACAAAAGCAGACGTAGGTATAGCTATGGGTATAGCTGGGACTGAGGTTAGTAAAAATGCAGCAGATATAATTTTAACAGATGATAGTTTTGGAACTATTGTAAAAGGAATTAAGTGGGGAAGAGGTATTTATGAGAACTTCCAAAGATTTATTCAATTCCAGATAACTGTAAATATAATTGCATTCTTAACAGCAATTTTATCTGTAGTATTGAACTTTCAAATGCCATTCACTACAATACAACTTCTATGGGTAAATATTATAATGGATGGTCCACCAGCATTATCACTCGGACTAGAGCCAGTAAGAAACGCAGTTTTAAATAGGAAACCTACGAATAGAAACGCAAGTATTATAACTAAACAAATGCTAAAGAGCATGATAGCTAATGCAATATATATAACTTGTGTTCTAATGATCCAAATGAAATTTGATATATTAGGGGCTGGTTTCCCAAAAGTCGGTGTTACAGGACCAAATGAAATGCAGACAGTATTATTTGCATTATTTGCTTTTAGTGCATTATTCAATGCTTTTAACTGTAGAGAATTTGGAACAGATAGCATATTCCCTAACATTGCAAAGAACACTATATTCTTAAAAATAATAACAATTACAGCAGTAGCACAAATAGTTATAACTGAAGTTTTCTCAAAATTCTTTAATGCAGTATCTTTAAGTGGTACTATGTGGTTAAAGATAATTGGATTATCTTTACTTATAATAGTAGTAAATGAAGTTGTAAAATTAGGTATTAAGCCTTTTGTAAAAAAAAACCATGTAATTGAATCAGAACCAAAGGAAAAGCTAGTAGCTTAATTACTTATCAGTATGGGCAAGTTAAAAAAATCCACATTGTTGATTGTAATCAACAATGTGGATTTTTTATATACAATCAGGAAAGTCGTAATATTATTTAAGATGTATTTAGGTTTCACCGTAGACAATACCTCTAATTTCATGAAACTTTTGATGTGCTATATTTAAAATTTCCTCGCCTGCAAATATGCCAGATTCTTTTGTAACGTAGATAGTGGTATGGAGCTTTTCCTCGAGAAGGGTATGCAATAATTCTCCATGAGACGGAACTATTCCAAAATTTGCGTGCTTAATCATAGGATAGTCGAGAAGAGAATCACCAGCGGCGATGAATCTATTTATATTTTCAAGCCTCATTATATAATTTATAGGATCATATTTATTTATACAATTAGGTACTATATATACCTTTTTACCTTGCTTAGATACATTGTAATTATATTCTTTACAAAATGAACGTAACACATCAAAATAACCTAAATCTATTTCGCCTCTTGATATGGCATTGGCTAGCTTGTCTTCATCCATAATAGAGTATATAAACAAATCTTCACAAGTTTTATATGATATCACAAAGTCATTTTCTAAAAAGAAACTACATAATTTTATCATATCGCAAGCATTTACGACTTCATTAATTTTATTAGAACTTATATCTGACCAAGATTTAAGTTCCATACCATCTTTAAGTATAATACCTCCATTCGCTACAACGGCATACCTAGGTTTTATTACATCATAAAAGTAAGTCATCCTCTTATATTGGCTAATTGACCTTGTGGTAACGGGTATAAAAAGCATAGACTCATTTATATGTTTTAGTATATCTTGAATGGATTTAGTAATAAAACTACACATATTATTGTTATAAAAATCCACGGGAATAAGTTTTTTATCATTAATTAGTTTACAATGCTTTGAAGAATATATAAGTGTACTATCAAGGTCCGAGGCAAATATCATATAAACACATCCTTTGTCAAGTGGTTACATATCTTCTTTTTCTTTAGATTTAATAATGCCACAGCAAGAATAGCACATATCTGTATATATTTCTACCGGAATACCCTTTTCTTGGGCTAATTTAAATATATGCTTTAAGTTGGGATTTTCAAAGGAGTCAACTAGTATTTTCCAAGGAATTCTTCTTAAAAGTACTCGCGTTGTTTCTCCAATTCCTGGCTTTATAAGATTAATATTATTGATGTTAAATTTATTTTTAATGCTTTCGATGTCTCTAAGTCCTTTGCAGTTTAATGAATTACCATCAAATTCAATATCCACAGCAACTTCCATAGTAGTTGAGTCATTTAATAACGATTGTATATAATTTTTATCTAGGTTACTAAAGCATTTGCATATTTCATTTAGATAGAAATTTGAAACATCTGCGGGCATTAATTCTTTATAAAATTTTGTACCATGAAAATCATTACTGGAAATAAACTTATCATTAAGCACAGTCCTACTTACAAGTCCTGAGACTGTAGAATTAAGGCATGCACTTGGTATTAGAAAGTCTTCTCGTGTCCCATAAATAAGGGTACAGTGAGCGGGGTCAGATAATACTGCTAAGTCTGAATTTAGGGTTATATTAAATTCTTCATAATATTCTTTGCAAGCTTTTGTTAATGTGTGTTGAATAACACCCTTGCCTGTCCACCCATCAATAAATTGAATTTTCGTTTCAGGATGATTTTTTAATATATAATTAAGTGCATTTTTATCTATGCCTTTATCACGTATTATAGAAATACTGTAATGAGGAAGTAATATATTATATTTGAATTGTATATATTTTTTAATTAAAATGCCAATAGGGGTACCGGCTCTAGCAAGGGAAACCAAAACTATATTTTTACCTCGTGCTTCTATAATTTTCTCACTTAAGATAGATACAAGAGTTGCTATTTTAATTTTTGATTGTTGCAGAGTACTATAGAAAATATCCATGTATTCTTTTGAGGGAGTATATTCTATAGGTAACATTTCTGAATAATGAATTCCGCTTTGTATAGCATTCTCTCTAAATTCATTATCTTGCTCCACTATAAGGTGTGATATATCTTTAAGTAGAAATATTACATCAGCCTTAGAGTAGCTTCCTGAAAAAACACATTGATCCATTTATTTACGCCCCTTTTTATAATATTTGTAAAATTATTAAAAATATGATGAAAACAATTTGAAGGATTATGTATTAGCTTTTCCAACATATGAATATAATAGATTTCACATGGAAATAAGAAAAAATTATGTTGAACTCTTCTTTCTTCTCTTTGGTTAAAGGTTTCTCAGAGAAGAAATATACTTGATTATAGAAATTATCAGGTATATTGTAAAGGTAATTAGTTATAGTGTCATCCTCAGGGCTTTGAAAAGCAACTTTATTTTTATTTCCATAAGAAGCTATATTTCTTGCATGAACAGGACTTCTTGTGGTGGAATGAAAATAAACATTATTTCCAAGCTTCGAGCTTATGCTACAAGGTAAATATATAAATTCACCAGTTCCTATGCAAAGACAATTGCCAGATGTTCTTTCTTTTTTTAGTACAGATGATATTGAATTGATTTCTGCAGAAATTTTAAAATTATCTTGCGAGGTGATACCGAACCTGCCAGTAGATTTGTTGTAGCCCTCAATACTTGCATATATTGGGAAAACAAACTCTTTGAATGGAATTAAGTTAGTTGAACTTGGTGCTACAGTTATATCATCACTAATAATATCTTTTGATTTACTGCATTTAATATCTCCTTTTAATAAGGAACATACTCTAACATCTATACTTTTTTCATTTTCAAACATTTTATAGCTGTTAGCATCTCTCCAATCTAAAATGGATATTATCCCAAAACATTTCCCGGGAAGACATTTTATTAAATTTAATGCAGATTTACCTGTAGTAAGTTCATCATCTACTAAAACTATATCGTCAAATTTATTAAAAAAGTCATTTTCATAAGGAAAAAGTGAATGCTCTATAGCATGAGAATGTTCTTCGTTAAAAAATAAAGCAGTTTCTAAAGAAGTTATTTTTTCACGGGTAGTATGTATATAAGCAGCATTTGAAAAGTTTTGAAATATGGCTTGAGCAAGACCGGTAGCAGTCTCTGCAAAACCTATAAAAAGAGTTTTATTTGTAAGTCTTATAGGTGTGCTTAAAATGTCATGTAAATTGTCCGTATTATGAGATGCATCTAAAGAAATAAGTGTATTAACTAATTCAGCAGTAGGATAATCACAAGAATCTTCTCTTTCATTAATCCATAAGCGGGCCAAAATTCCTCCGATAATTTTTAGAGCATCTGGAATCATTGGAATATGTTTTCCTATAACCTTACTTACAAACAAAAAATCCCTTTTTTTATTTTCTCTAGCGGACATTGTAAAAAGTTTTGATACTGGTATACTACATTTATTTTCTTTTATATTAAGTGATATTTGTAGGCTATTATCTATATTGTAATGAATTGGTCCATTGCAACAATTCTTTGTAAGATTTTCCATCTTGAAATACCCCCATTATTTTAGCTTTTAACAATATTTCTTTAGCCCATTTTTCATGAGGTTTTATCTCATTCATTTTGTTAAAGTAATCGCTCTTTATTACCCCATCAAGAGATGAATCAATAATATTGCTTGCATCCATATAATCTTCTTTAGAAACAACCATAAGAGAATTAACTATATTTACTTGTGTTGGATGTATAACAGTTTTTCCAGTTAAACCATTAGTTTTATCTAAAAGAGTTTCTTTAATAAGAATATTATTTTGGATAGCTAAAACTTTGTTATAATATTCATATACTACACCAGAGATAACATAATTATCTCTTTTAAAGACGTTTATTATGTCACTAATACAGTCCCTTACCACTGTTAAATCATATACTGTAAAGTTCATGCCGCGTCGGAGACTATATAATCCAGAGAAATCTGTTCCCCCAACTCGAATGTTTAAAACGTACTCTTTGTAATAATCAATGATATGTTTTACTTTAATCAGTTCTTCTATTCGAGTTTCTTTATGAATTATGCTGGGAGTTTCGAGTATTGGCATTCCGTATAGTATTCTTTTGTTAGATTTATTGTATTCTTTTAATATAGAAAAGTATTTTTCTCCAACCTCGTAATCAAATTTAGGAAAAATAAAACCACAAAGCCCAATTAAAGGTGATTCATTAAGTAACTTTTGAAGTTGTTTAATGTTTCTAACTCTAATAAAAATAAGAGGCAGACCATCAATAAAAGATGCATTGTCTTTTAAAAGATTACTTATATTAATAAACAAATTAATAATGTTATTTTCAGCTTGTACAACTTGGTTTGAGGATACTGAATCTTCAATACAAATAGTAATAGTGTTAGCGCCCATTTTTTTATTAAAAAGTATGTCCTTGAGTAAATTTTCGCGTGTTCCGGGCATATATAAACAGGCACCTATTGCATAGGATAATTC
>DHIM01000346.1:660-808 GCA_002403785.1 Clostridium sp. UBA4746 | reverse complement strand
TAACGCATAATTGTCCTCCATTTAATAAAATTAATTAATCAGTACGTCTAAGAGAACAACTAATACTGATTGCAATATATAATTATATCATAGTTCTATATACAATTACATATTACACATAGGAATTACTAAATATTGAATAAATATA
>DHIM01000346.1:0-506 GCA_002403785.1 Clostridium sp. UBA4746 | reverse complement strand
TTACTAAATATTGAATAAATATAGTTGATATTGCTATTAAGGAATCAGTAAGCACATTATGATATACTATGAACATATCATTTAGAAATATAAATTTACAAAAATAGATAGATTAGATAATTAAAATTCCAGCTAAATTGAAATTAAGAGAGGAGCTAGGATATATGTTTAATTTTAGAAATCATCAAGAGCTTACTTGCATCGCCGAGGGAGATGGACATTTTTTCGCGAAGGTCGGGGCTATGGTAGCTTATAAGGGCAGTTTTACTCAAGAAAAAGTACTACTAGATACAAATAATACTAAAAGTGTATTTAAATCTGTTATGAATCTAGCTACTAGAAAGCTTACAGGTGAGAATGTCCCTATTATGAAAGTTAATGGGCATGGTAGTTATTATATGGCAAATAGAGCACAACATATTAGCATAATTACACTACAATCAGGTCAAAGCATAGGAGTTGAAGGAGAAAATTTACTCGCTTTTAGATAGTGTTAACTAACTTAT
>DHIM01000092.1:2541-2915 GCA_002403785.1 Clostridium sp. UBA4746 | reverse complement strand
TCAATGAGATAACAAAAGACCAGGGCTTTATTGCCTGGTCTTTTAAGTGATTAAAGACATTACTAATAAAATCATATATAAACAATTTTAGACAAATAAAACTACTCTATACATAAAAACCGACTACAGCATAAAAAACAAGCTCTGTTAATGCCCTTATAGGGACATTGAAAGATACAATAGGTGATATTAGATATTTAATAGTTTAAATGGGCTTATGACAGTGGAAATTAGCTTTAAACATGTGTCTTGATTATTATTTATAGCATTTCAATACTATTCTGTAAGTTGCAGAAGTATTATTTTTGTAATATTTCCACATTTTCTTATTTCTCTTTATTATAATTGAATTATATACCTATAATATACCTTGT
>DHIM01000092.1:0-2470 GCA_002403785.1 Clostridium sp. UBA4746 | reverse complement strand
ACCTATAATATACCTTGTATTTAGGTATACTATATTAATTATTTTAGGTGTATTATACCTAAATTTATCAATAGATTCGGTATATTCAAAATTATCATACCGAAATTAAATGAAATTTATCATGAATTTAGGTATACATCTATTGTAATTGTCCTAAGTTTGGTATAATATAGGCATATAATATATTTTAAACATGGGAAGGGGATTTATAAAAATGGGAAAAATTATAATTATGGCATTGGATGCAGGAAAATACGATTTAAAGGCAATAGGGAGGAATGTAGAAGGTAATCCTGAAGATATCAAAAGAATAAAATTCAGGGCAAAAATGTACGATATGGCAAAAGGTTTTATCGAAGCCGAAGGTAATTCTTACAAAGCTGAATTAGATGGCAAAACGTTTATTGTAGGTGAACAAGGCGAGCAGAGTAGTAATGAAACTTCTAAAACTTCATTGCTACATAAATTATGTGCTTATGTTGCTATAACTAAATATTTAGAGCCAAACACAAAGGACAATCATATTAAGATAGTTTTAGCTTGTCCTATTACAATTTTAATGAACGTAGAAGCTAAGGATGAATATAAGAATTTTATCAAAGGCGATGGAATTATAAAAATCAATGTTAATGATGAAAATTATGAGTTCTTAATAGATGAAATAACAATTAAAGCAGAAGATAGTGGAATATTATATCTTAATCCTGAATGGTTTCAAAATAAAAAAGTTGCATTACTCGGTTTCGGTGGGTTAAATATGAACTTTACAATTTATGAAAATAGTGTTGCAGTGCCTTCTTCAAGATTTTCTGTTGAATTTGGTAGTAATAGATTGATAATAGATTTAGCGGATACTTTAGGAGTGGCTTTACGGGGTAAAAGAGTTTTATTTGAGGATGCTGAAAGAGCGTTAAACGAAGGTGTATTAACAATATTAAAAAAACCTCAATCTAATACAATATCAGTTATTGAAAAATTTAAAATTGATTTTATAATAGAAGCAAAAGAAGAATTGAAAATGCGCGGTTATAACTTAGATCTAATTGAAGTTGTTGCAGTTGGTGGAACTGTATGTAAAATAGAAAGTGCTTTAAAAGAAGTGATTGGAACTGAAATAAACATTCCATCTGAACCTCAATGGGCATCTGTAGAAGGACTATACAGAATAGCTTATGTTAAATATATAAAAAAATAATAAAAAGAAGGTGTTGTAATGCCGAGTGTAAAGCAAGGTGGAGGTTATACATTAACTTTTTCTAGAAAAAATAAAATTGTAAAAGATTTATTAGATTCTAAAAAGGAGGAAGGCTTAGTTGTAACAGAATATATTTGTAATGCAATAAAATTTTATGAACACTATAAGGATAGTATTGGAAATGTTATGAATATAAATATGGTTGAGGAATTAGTTAATAAAAAAATGGAGCTGTTAAAAAGAGAACTATTGTCTAACCCATCAGCAGTTAATAAAAAAGCAAATAATTTTAATTTAGAAGATTTGAGCTTCAATCTAGAAAGTAAAATTAATATTGAAGATGATTAATTTAAAAACAAATTTGGTTCTACAATGTTTGGTGTAATATTAATTAATTATTTTATGGTTTATAACAAAATAATATTATCAATGTGCATGGTTTTTAGCTTGCTAATAACACACATTTTTATATAATTACTTATTAGAGATACTACCCTATTACTTAAAGAGTATAATACATAAGTACACTTATACTTTAAATAGTAAAAAAATAAATAATGATTTATTTTTTTACTATTTAATTGTATTACCTATATACAATATTAAATTAATAGCTATTTGAATATCTATTAGATAACAAAAGTAACATTTCTACTTTCATACCCTTTTAAGTAAAACAATTAATCTTGATTTATTTAATTACCATTATACTTTATTACGTTTAACAATTAATACTCTTTTGTATAAAATAAATATATATATAGTAGCAATAGCAATAAAGTTTTAGTGAATGAGCCCCCCTTAATACAAGGTAAGATTTTCATATAATTACTTGTTGGAGATACTACAACATTACTTAAAGAGTATAGAACCTAATTACAGTATTACTTATAATAGTAAAAAAATAAATCATTATTTACATTTTTAGTATTATAATATTTACTTTATTACTTAATCATGATACGTTCATACATTTTCAAGTAAAATAATTAGTTTAATATGTAAACTTTATTACTTAATAGATGTATTACTACATTACTTAAAAAGAATACAACCTAATTACAGTTTTACTTTTAATAGTAAAAAAATAAATCATTATTTAAAGTTTTACTATTACAATATATTACCTTTAAATATTATAGATTTAATACTATTATAAATATAAAGTAAAATACATATTGACCCTTACCCAATAAACTAGACACTCTAAACTCGTATTATCTCTTGTTTTTGTAGGATAACTTAATATTTCATTTTATGCTACTTTAGATTTCC
>DHIM01000043.1:46146-46936 GCA_002403785.1 Clostridium sp. UBA4746 | reverse complement strand
ACATACAAATATATGTCATTTGTATAGTGTAGAAGATTTTATATTAGCAAAAGAAGAATATATCAATACTTTATTACCGACTCGTTGAGAATCTTGATGCTTATAAATATTAATATCTCTTACACTTAGGCTTTTCTTTTCCTTCTTTTTGAAAAGCTAATAGGGCATTAAGTTCCCCCCCTAGTAAGATTATTATAGAAGTTATATATAACCACACCATAAGTACTATTACTCCTCCTATACTGCCATAAATACCGGAGTAGTTGTTATAATTATTTACATAATATGCAAAGCCTAAAGAAGCTATTAACCATCCTAAAGTGCTAACGGTAGCTCCAGGTAATACCTCTCTCCAGGTTAATCTTCTACAAGGGGTAAAATGATATAATGCTGTAAATGTAAGTTCCATTCCAGCTAGAGATACCAAGTATCTTATAATATCCCAGTTTAATATAAAACTACTTGATAGATCCAAATGTGTTGCAATGGTTCTACCTATCATTTGTCCAAATACTACAAATGCTACTGCCACAATAATTGAAACTGCAAGTCCTACCATAAATAATATGGATATAGCTAGAATTTTCCAATAAGGTCTTGTTTCTTCCTCATCGTAGGCTTTGTTTAACCCCTTTATTATAGCTGTGAAACCACTGGAACCCGACCATATTATCCCTATTATGCTTAATGATAATAAATTACCAGTCCTTGCTTTCGACACACTTATAAGCGTGGTATAAATTAAGTCAAAGGCGCTCTTAGGCATTATCTGGTGTAAGTATTGTAGTAC
>DHIM01000043.1:43963-46004 GCA_002403785.1 Clostridium sp. UBA4746 | reverse complement strand
AGTATTGTAGTACATCTGTATTTTGTAGATCACTATACCCTAACATGGTAAGTAGGAGTAATAAAAAAGGAAAAAATGATAGCAATAAATAATAAGTAAGCTGAGCTGCTAAAGCAGTAATATCATCATCTATAATCCTTGAAGCAAATTGTTTCGCACATTTTAACATATATTCACCACTTTCTCTAGTTGCATTCAGTATATATAATTGTCCCATAAAGGTCCATCATGTAGTCTGTTCTAAATAGTAGATCATTCGTTAGTTACTTCATTATATACTATTTTTCACTGTCCTACCGGCTTTCACCTTTATTGATTATATATATATCATCATTTAATTTTACTAACATTATAATAGTAGGCTTAATTTACATATCCATAATTTCAAATACGCTTCCAATTAACATATGCAAATTGAGATACTCACGCATTATTTCCTTACTCTGATATAATATGTATTATAGGGAGATATTATTTGTGAACAATTAAATTAACTGATATCTGAATACTTTATAATAGATAAGATTGTATGGATTTATTGTAAAATTCAATAAGTTTAAACACATAGAAAGCATTTATAAACTATAAGGAGTTGATAAAATGAAATTAGCACTTGCTCAATTAGATATTATTTTTGAAGATAAAGTTAAAAATAAAGAAGTTGCGATACAATTTATAAAACAAGCAGTTGATGAGAATGTAAATATGATCTTTTTCCCTGAAATGACCTTAACAGGCTTTTCTATGAATACTTCTTTTGTAGGGGAAAATAATCATGAGACTTTAGAATTTTTTAAGGCAATGAGTTCTAAATTTAATATTCATATAGGATTTGGATATGTAGAAGGAACATCCCACTCCAAAAATAAGTACTCTGTAGTGTCGCCTCGAGTGATTCTTCGAGGCGTGCCTCGAGTGACTCTTCAAGGCGTACCTCGAGTGACTCTTCAAGGTGTACCTGAAGGCGTTGAGCTTGTAAATTACAGTAAAATCCATCCTTTCTCCTTTGGAGATGAAACTAAATTTTATGAAAGTGGAAATGAAATCAACCTTTTCAATGCTTTTGGTTTTACCATTGCCCCTTTTATCTGCTATGATTTACGTTTTCCAGAAATATTTCAGATAGCTTCAAGAACTGCTACTTTAATTACAGTTGCAGCTAACTGGCCTTGCGAGCGCCGTGAACATTGGATTACTCTACTAAAAGCTAGAGCTATAGAAAATCAGTGTTATATTGCTGGAATAAACCGAGTAGGCGAAGGTAATGGATTAAACTACAGTGGTGACTCAATGGTTATAGATCCACTAGGAAATATAATAAGCACCTTTTATAATGAGGAAGGTTTAGTTATTGCTGATATCTGCCAAGATGAGGTAATTAAGATTAGAGAAAAGTTTAGACTTAAAGATGATAGAAAAGAAACTTTATATTGTAACCTGTATTCAGTGTAAACATAAAGAAATTGTCATATGGTTGCACGGAAATCTAGTTTAAAGAAACCGAGTGAGGACGCAGGTTTTTATAATTATATATTTTTAGATAGGAAAAACGTTTGAATTTCTTAACGAAATTTGTTGTTTTTAGTTAAATTCCATGATGCACTAGAGAAATATTATAGTCAGAATTATAATATATTTTCAGACAATTAAAGATTTATCCACAGAATTAAGAAAGTTATCCACTAAAAGAGGATAACTTTCTTAAATTCTTCACTAAATAAACCATATTATGATAATAATACAATATTTATGAAAATTTATTCTATTTTACAGAAAAGTTATCCACAGGCTTAACTTATTACTAAATTAATTCTGCAATATCATTTCTTCTTTTTATTAGTTGTTATTTTAACATTTATTAGATTATCCTTTATTTCTTTAACATGCAAAATTTATAATAATTTGTTGGATAATCTCGACCTTCATTATAACCTCAATAAATTAAAATTTCAAGGCAAAATCGTGAAATTTAAAACACTTTTTTTTGTCAATGAAAAACGTATAAATTATCACTATAATTATCTCTAATATAATCCAATTT
>DHIM01000043.1:43440-43760 GCA_002403785.1 Clostridium sp. UBA4746 | reverse complement strand
ATATAATCCAATTTCAAGAAAAAAATCAGATTAAATTGTTGACTTTTTAAAAAACTTTATGTGTAAAAAAATATAAAAGAAAATATTTATATTAAGACTAATTTTCAGACAATTAAAAATTTATCCACAATTTAAAGAAAGTTATCCACGAAATGAGGATAACTTTGTCTAATAACATGTTACTTGAGACATGATATGCTAAAAAATACAGTTATTATAAGGATTTATTGAATTTTGTGGTGTAGTTATCCACAGGTCTAAAATAATAAGAGTAAAACATATCTAAATTGGATAAAATTAATGAATATGATTAATTTTGG
>DHIM01000043.1:17258-43218 GCA_002403785.1 Clostridium sp. UBA4746 | reverse complement strand
TAGGAGGCATAAATGAAAAATGAGGCTATTTCCGAAAGACAAGCAACTATATTAATAATACTTTTTCTACTTGGAAGTTCTCTTTTATTAGGAAGTGGAGTAGAAGTACTACTACTACAATCATAACTAAATAATTGTTAAAGCTTGCCTTAACAGGATTTTCCCTGATAGAAAATGTGCCCTGTCAGGACACACCACATTTGTTAAAGTACACAAAATTGTGAAATTTAAAATACTCTATAAATGTATCTAAAGAATATAAATATTTGAACTATTAGTATTGCTGGTATCCCTATTACAAACTTATTATGTTTAGTTTTATGCCTAAATAAACGCATACCTAAAAATATGCCCAAAGCACCATAGGCAAAAGCTATTGTGAAAAGAGTGTTTTCTGGGGTTCTCCATTTGCCTGTTTGTGATTTTTTCTTATCTGAGTATATTATAAAAATTCCATATAAATTAATAACTAAAAAATAATATAAAAAATATTTCATGTTTTCTCCTCCGTTTAAATTCTAGTAACTTAATAACTTATGAAGGTTCTGCTAGTAGAACCTTCTACATGCTTTCACCTTCATTATGTTAATAATTTCTAATTAAAAATATTAAATGCATTAAAATTATTCAAAAATCTCATCAAAACCCTTAACCGTAGGCTGCAAGACTCGCCTGACAAACTAAGGACAAATTGTATCTCTCCAGAGTGACTTGCAAATCGAGGCGAAGAAACATTGAAATTCCATCTAAAAATTCTTCTTTTGCCAATATAAAATTCTCGTAAGCTTCCACAGGAAGTGGAAGCTAGCGAACCCGAATCAGGACGCTGAGTGTGAGCGTTAAAGAATTTAATATTTGCAAAAGTCTAGAATTTCTTAACGAATTTCCCGTTTCGAACTCTTATTGCAAGGCACTCTAGAGAACAGTACACTTTTTTACGTATACTCTAGTTTTACTTTGCTTCCACCTTCACCTTGCTGTGCTGGAGTTACTATTAGTTTTATTGGTACTCTATTGCGAAGCTCCTCCACGTGACTTATTATCCCTACAGACAATGTGCTTGAGTGAAGTTTTTCAAGCGAGTTCATTACTACATCTAATAGATCCGTGTCTAGTGTTCCAAATCCTTCATCTAAGAAGAAAAATTCTAGTGGAGCACTGCCTTTCAATTGAATTTGTGAGGAAAGCGCCAGTGCAAGACATAATGAGGTTAAGAAGGTTTCCCCTCCGGATAAGGTGTTGGTTTCACGCCTTGTGCCTCCATTGAAATCATCCCTCATTACAAAAGCTCCATCAGCATCAAGCTCCAATGCATAGCGACCTCTTGTTATATCCTTCAACCGTTTTGAGGCTTCCATAGATATATATTTTAACTGCTTTGTGGCTACATATTCCACAAATCTATTACCTTGGATTAAAGTGTCAAGTTCTCTTAAAAGACTAATCTTATGTTCTACTTCCTTTTTATTCTTTAAAAGGGTTTTAATTTCTTGTATCTTTCTTTCCATTTCCTGAAGCGCCCTAAATTGAGCGCCTATCGCTCCTGTTTTCTCTTCTAAAACTGCTCCAATAACTTCTCTTTTTTCTTTTAGTTCTTCAAAAAGAGTAACATCTATTTCTTTTCCCTGAAGTAAATTTTCTAATCTTCGCAAATTATCTAGGATGCCACGTTTAACTTCTTCATACTGTTTAATTTCCTTTTCTAATAACAACAATGCCTGTCTTGGAATTAAATATAGAGCAGCAACCTCACTAGTTTCAAAATAGTTTTCATTGAGAGACTCATTTAGTTTTATTTGTCCCTCAGCAAGCATCTTTGAAAGCATCTCTTTTTTGTTTTCTTCACTGATTTTTTGAGTTTGAACGTTTTGCTTTTCTATACTTTCTCTTTCATAAATATCTTTTAAACTAGCCTCTTTGTTAGTTATATCTTTTATTTCATTTCTTACCTTCTCCACTTCAATTATAGGGGTTCGCTCTATTGGAGCGCCCTTAGCCGTCGGAGTGAATCCACAAAGTTCAACTATTTGCACAGTCAAACGATCTATTTCTGCCCTTTTTTCCTTGCCACTGGTTTCTATTTCTGTTTTTGAGTTAGTAAGTTCCCTTAAGGCCTTGTCAATGTCCATTCTTTCCTTTTCAAGAGTTACTAGCTCCACTCGAAGTTTCCTAGCTGTCCCTGTTAGTTTTATAACCTCATTATCTATGACTTTAATTTGCTGTATTTTTTCTTTAATGGATATTGATTTTTCATTACCATTTGGTCTTTGCTTAAATAATCCCTCTTCACGTAACAAGTCTTCATTTAAAAGTCTGTGTTTCTCCTGTAATAGCTTTAGTCCACCTTGCGCAATAGACAATTCTTCTTGTAATGCTATTAGTGCTTCGCTTTCTTTTCTTAAACCTTCTCCAAGTTTTGCTTCATCCATATCTACTTTACTTTTTTCATCTCTCAATTTTACTAATGATAGGTCAAGTTCATTTTTTTGTTTATTGTATACTTCAATTTTTTCCTTAAACTGAAGCAATGATGATTCACTTGAATTCTTATCACCCTGTAGCTCCTCAATGTTTATGTCCTTAAGCTTAACAGATGTTAAAGCTAATTGATTATTTAAATACTCTTCATCTCTTAAAAGCCCTGCTAACTTTATTTGTTCTTTTTGAAAGTCTTTAGATAAATTTTCTAAGTTAATCTCTTCTCTTTGCTTTAAACTTTTTTCCTCATCAAAGGTAATGTCTTCTATTAATTCTGCAATTTGCGGATGATGCAATGAGCCACATACTGGGCATAGGTTTCCATCTTCTAAGCCAGAAGCTAAAACTCCTGCCATGCTCCCTTTCTCTATTTCTTTTATATTTTCTTCTATATTTTTAATCAAAGCTTTCTTATTTTCTATAGTTTCTTCGCTGTTTTTTAGGTTTAATCTAACTTTTTCACTTTCATTGTTAATAATATTATATTTTTCCTTAAGTTCATCCTTAATTTTATGGTTTTCTACAGCTTTTTCTAGCGTATCACGTAGCATGCTATAAGCTTCCTGTTTTTCTAACAACAAATTATTATCTCCCGGGAAATTATTCTCTATTTCTACACCTTTTCCCTCTAAAAGGACTAATTTATTCTGTTTACTTTCCTTAAGTGTTAAGGATTCTTTATGTAATAGATTTGTGCTTAACGAGGCTTTCTTTAAGGCCTCCCCTTTATTTTTAAGCTGCTTTACATTTCTTTCTGTAGCTATTACTTCTAGCTGACTGTTATAGGCATTATAAAGTTTTTCCCTATATTCGGGCAATATTTCTATTTCACTTAATTTTTCCTCGGATACTTGTAGCTGCTTTTCTACTTTTTCCTTATTAGTCTTAATTAAGGATATATTTATATTATTTTTACTTATTAAAGACGTAAGTTCTTTATGCTTTTTTAAAAGAATACCTTTCTCATCTGCTAGAAAGATTATTTTCTCTTCAATATAAGTAGCTTGCTTTAGACTTACTTCTTTCTCAATTAAAGTAGGTAGTTTTTCATTTTTGATTTTGAAGGCTTCTTCATAAGATGTTTTAGTAATGTCTAACTTTTGACATATAAGTTGAAACGAACTGTTAAGTTTAATAAGTGTCCCTTTGTTTATCTCAAGGCTTTTACTCGCGCTAGTTACATTATCCATATAAGGTTTTACATTTAAAGCTAAGCTACCTTTAGTGAATTTTTCTTTTTTATTTTTTATTTCGTCCTCTTGGAGTTTTAACTCGGCTTCCCTTTTTACATACTGGCTTTTTTCTTGTTGCAATTCCCATATGGTTTTGTATTCTTCATATTTTTTGTCTAGTGTACTTTTTTGAAGTTTAATCCCCTTTTCTTCTTCTTTTAAAGCAACTAGTGTGTCCTTTATCTCTTTATGGGCTTCCTCCCCCACATTCTCATAACCCTTCATTTCTCCCTCAAGCATAGTTTTGGTGTTTAAGTTTTCATTCCTAACTGTTCTTATTTTTTCATACAACTTGGTGCCGTATTTTTCTAAAGCAAATATTCTCTCTAGCATATTTCTTCTTTCTTTACCTGTAAGCTTTAAGAATTCATTGAATTTACCTTGAGGTAATACAACAGACCTTGTAAAATCCTCAACCTTTAGTCCTATAATGTTTATTATGTTCTCTTCAACGTCTTTTGGGCCTTCAGCTAGTACATTATTCTCATCTGCGTTTTCTTTATTTATTTCTATTAACCTGGCATAGGCAGTTTTAAAGTTTCCAGTTTTTAATCTCTTTATGCTTCTTTCTGCTCTATACATCTTTCGAGTTTTCCCAAGTCCTATTTCAAAATCAAAACTTATTTCTACCACATTGGTTTCTGTATTAACAAACTCCTTAGTTTCTCTGGATACTTTTCCATAAAGAGCTATTGTTATACCGTCTAATATAGTTGATTTACCACTAGCTGTTGGACCGAAGATCCCGAAAAGTCCTTTTTCTGTAAGCTTTGAAAATTCAATAGTTTGCTTCTCTACAAAGGAATTTAATCCTTTTATTTTAAGATTTACTGGTTTCATTTTTCGGTTCTCCCTCCTCGTCTAATGCTATACTTAAGAATAATTCCATTAACTCCTCTGTTGGCTCTAGCCCTCCTTTTGCACGTGTAAAATATTCTCTAAACATTTCTTCCATGGATTTTTCCCTTAAGCTTTCCTTTAAGTCGTTGGCGCTTTCAATATCCTCAATTATTGGTTGTATGGAAACTATATCAACTCTAAGTCTTTTCATTTCCTTTATGTTCTCTGTACTTATTATTTCCTTTGTCTTTATTTCAAGATACACCCAAACGTTCTTTTCACCCTCAAGGGTGCATCTCTCAAGTGCTTCTCCTACGCTGTCACATTTCCATACTTCTATAGGCTTGTAGTTTCTAAACTTAATATCTGATATTTCAGCTTCCCCGCCAGCTTTAACATCCACAATATATGCTCCCTTGTTATAGTTTATTTCACTTTTACTATATTGAATTGGAGATCCAGAATATCTTATCTTTCCCTTTGTTCCTGGAACCTTTTGTGGTCTATGAAGATGCCCTAGGGCACAATATTGCACTTTTTCCGGGAATTTAGATGGAGAAACTGAAAGACTTCCCCCTAGTTGTATACTTCTCTCTGATCCACTTTCCTCTCCGCCCATAACGTAGAGGTGGGATACTGCTAGGTTTACAGTATCATCTCTATATTTAACAGATAGTTTTTCAAATAACTCACCTATTCTATCAGAATAGCTTTTTTGCCTATCATCATCATTTAATTCCGTTGATAACACTTCATTTAACCTTTTTTCACTTGGATATGGAAGTGTTATTATTACTGCCTTTTCCCCCCTTATGCTAAGCTCTAAATAACCTTCACCGCTTTCTATTATTTCAAAGTCATACTTATGGTCAGTATTAAATTCTCCAAATACACCTTGCCTTGCAATGCTTTTAGGTTCACCTAATAGAATTACACCATGTTCATAGGCAAGGGGGCTAGCAGCTACTAATCTCTCTGGGTTGTCATGGTTACCTGCTACAACTAGGACTGCAGTTTTCCCACCACTCGTAATATCTTTAAGGGTGCTATAAAACATCTTTTCAGCTTTTGCTGGTGGATTACCATTGTCATATATATCTCCAGCAATAAGCACTAAATCTATATTGTTATTTTCAACTATCTCTATAAACTCTTCTAAAAATTCTTCCTGTTCCTCTAGCCTACTGTATTGCTCTAGTGTCTTACCCAGATGCCAATCGGAGGTATGAAGTATTCTCATATCAATCGCCCCTTTCTCATTTTTTATTTTACTTCTACTTCTTCATCTGTGCTAAATGAGTATAGGTATCTTTCTTTAACATCTTTTTCAAGTGTAACCTGTAGTGCCTTTGCATAATAATCAAGCTGAGACTTATATTTCTCTATTAAGGAGTTTACCTCGCCATTTTTCACAATGTCCGTTTTATAATCTACAAGTATTATCTGTCCGTTTTCCTCAAAATAGCAGTCGATTATTCCTTGAAGCATTATTTTTTCCTCTCCATATATTTCACTAGGAAGGTTTTTGTATATATCTGTACTTCTAATTTCCATATGAAAAGGTACTTCTCTTTTTAACATATTTAGAGCATATGCTTTTATCATTCTTTGCCCAAGATTCGTTTTAAATAACTTTACTAATTTATCTATACGTACAACCTTACCTTCTTCTTTTGAAATTAATAATTTTTCTACAAAAGTTTCAACTTGCGCTTCAATTTCACTTAATGTTGTAACTTTAGTTAAATCTAATCTTTGAAGTACTGAATGCATAGCCGTTCCTTTTTCAGCAGGCGATAATCCCTTCACTTCTTCTAAAAACTTAGGTTTATTTATAAGTCTTGGCGCATACATATTGCTAGAGTCTTCCTCTGTAAGCTCCACATTAAATTTTCTTTTAAGCTCCGTTACGGTAAGTACTGTAGGCATTTTTGTAGACATATCATATTTATAAATAAATCCTAGCCTTTTTTCTATCTCGCACATTAATTTATCATCCGATAATTTATCATCTATAGGTTTTTCCTGGAGTCTAGATAACTTTGCTTCTGTACTTGCAGTAATTTCTTCTTCCAAAATCTCGCTACTCTTTATGTGATCTCTATTCCAAAAACGAACTGAAAAGCTTGCGGGATGATCTAGTAAATGTACATTTGCATCCTCTATTTCTATACGTTCCCTTAATGGTTTCCCATCTATATGTCTTATAACAGCTGGGATTATCCATTCTAAATAACTTTTAGCTTTTAGAATTTCATATTCTCCTAATTTTTCACTATTTTCTTCTAAACTAGAACTCATTCTAGTTAAATTTTTCTCTATATTTCTCATTGAGCCAGTTATAATTAACTTTTCCTTAGCTCTTGTTAAAGCTACATATAAGACTCTCATTTCTTCAGCAAGACTTTCTATCTTAATTGTTTTTCTTAAAGCTTGTTTTAGAACTGTAGGATATGAAATTCTTCTTATTGGATCAACAAAATCTGGACCATAACCTAATTCATGATGAAATAATATACTTTTATTTATATCCATTAAGTTAAAGTTTTTTCCCATTCCGCTTAGAAATACTACGGGGAACTCTAATCCCTTACTTTTATGAATACTCATTATCCTAACTACGTTTTCATTTTCTCCTAAGGTTTTAGCACTGCCCATATCTCCACTACTTACTTTCAATTTGTTTATAAAGTTTATAAAATTAAACAATCCCTTATAGCTAGTCTCTTCGTATTGCCTTGCCCTTTGAAAAAGAACTTTTAAATTTGCTTGTCTTTGTGATCCTCCTGGCATGGCTCCTATATAACCATAATATCCTGTGTCTGTGTATAAATACCAGATGAATTCATCAATAGGCATATACGTACAAATTTCTCTGAAGTATTCCAATTTTTTTAGGAATTTACTAAGCTTATCTGCTATTGATTTTTTATCAGCTAGCTTTGTTTTATCTATCATTGCTCCTTTATTCATAGGTCCTTTATCAACGGATTCTGATTTTTTGTTAAGTATCAGTTCTTTATCAATTAATAGTTCTTTATCAGCGGTCTCCATTTTTTCATCAGCAAGATCTAATTCTTTATAGCCTGAAAAGTTTACCATTGCCTCATAAAAGCTTACCTCCCTTTGTCCTACTCTTATGTCCACTAATTCCTCAGAGGTAAAACCCCCTATTGGAGAACGAAGTACTGCGAGCATAGGAATATCCTGTCTTGGGTTATCGATAATTTGTAAGAGGCTCATAATAATTTGTATTTCTATTGTGCTAAAATATCCTGTACCTGTATCTGCATAAACCGGTATATTCTCAAGCTTTAATTGTTCTAAAAATGAAGGTGCCCAAGCAGAGGTGGCACGGAGTAATATTACAATATCCTTATAGTCTACAAATCTATATTCCTTAATGTTTTTATCGTAAACTTTAAAAGCCTTTGATTCATTACCTTGGTCATCATTATGCGACATTAATTCTTTTATTCTTTTTGCCACAATTCTAGCTTCTAACTCAATATTTGTAGGAGTTTCATCTTCATTTGTTTTGCCCTGTCCCTCACTTTCGCTCTCATTTGTGTTGCCCTGTCCCTGACTTTCTTCATCACTTTCTGCATTTCCATCATCTATATCCTTCACTTCTTTTTCAATAAGATGCAGTTCCACCGGTCCACCTATAATTCCCGGGCCTTCAAGCTCATCAAAGTGGGCTCCTAAATTCAATGCTTCCTCATCTGTATAGTCAAGATCACCAATATTTTTGCACATTATTTGTTTGAAGATATAGTTTACTGCATTTATAACGGAATCCCGACTTCTAAAGTTTTTATATAAAGTTATCTTTCTAGTTTTTGCCCCTTCCTCTTTTGAATAGATATTATATTTTGCTAAGAAGAGTTCTGGCCTTGCTTGCCTAAATCTATAAATGCTCTGTTTTACATCTCCTACCATAAATACATTTGGAGATCCTATTTTTTCTCTTGATATTATATTTAATAATGTTTCTTGTACCATGTTACTATCTTGATATTCATCTATCAAAATTTCTTCGTATTTGTTTCTTAGTTGCACCGCTATTGCTGATGGTTCTGGTTTTCCTTTAGAGTCTAATACTACCTCACCCTCCTCATTCTTTTCCATAAGAATGTCAAGGCAGTAGTGCTCAAAGTCATTAAAATCTATAATCGACCGTTCCTTTTTCTTCTCTCTATATTTTTCCGCAAGGTCTATAACAAGTTGAGATAACTCCCTCATTTGTGGGTATAATTTCTTTATATCTATTAATGAACTTTCAGAGTTTGCATTCATAATTTGTTGTTGTAGCTCTTGTAACTGTTTTTTTACTTTAGTTCTTATTTCTTGCACTACCTTTTGTTTTTCCTTATCTTTACAAGCCTTTATAGTTGTAAGTTTTATGAAGCTTAGAACTTCAAAAGCCGTTGCTAAGTTTCCAAAGGAGTTGTTTGCAGCACTTATTAAATCTGCAATTAATGCTAAATCTGCTTTAAACACTTCATTATATAAAGCTATAGCTTCATTATTTTCTATAATTTTTAAAGCTTTTAACATTACTTTTTCAATGCCCGATAGCTCTATTTTAATATCTGACATTAAAACCTTTGCCCAAGGGGTATCACTAAAACTATATCCATCTTTTATATTAAAATCCTCTGCTGCATCTATTAGCCACTTTGTTGGATTTGTAGAACTCATGGAAAAATTATAAAGGCTTAAAACTATCCCTTGAAGGCCTAAATCTTCTTTATTGTTACTATAGGCTTCAACTAACTCTAAAAAGCTAGACGCTTGGACTGGCGCTAAAAGGTCAGACGCTTCGACTGGATTTATAAAGCTATTTTCTTCTATATTCAATGTTTCAGGGGTTAGGTCTATGTTTAAAAAACCAGTTTCCTCCGTTATATCTAGAGAACTATTTTCATCTTCATTTTTCTTTTCATCATTAATAGCGACATACCTGTCCTCAAAAAGTTCTTCTAGGGCTTCTTGTTTTAAAAGCACTGCTTCTGTCTGGTCTGCTATTCGAAAATTAGGGTCTAAATCTACCACATGATAATTGCTGCGAATAACCTCAAGGCAGAAGGAGTGAATAGTTGTTATGCTGGATTTATTTAATAAGGTTAGCTGTCTTTGAAGTAGTTTGCTTTGTGGGTTTCTATGAAGTTCCTTCGAAATCGCAGCAGCTATTCTTTCCCTCATCTCGGATGCAGCAGCATTCGTAAATGTAACCACTAATAACTTATCTATATCTGTTGGCCTCTCCTCGTCAGTTACTATCTTTATTATTCTCTCAACTAGTACTGCAGTTTTACCCGAACCTGCAGCTGCGGCTACTAGAATATTGCAGTCACGAGTTAAAATAGCTTTTTGTTGATCCTCTGTCCAGGCCACCTTTGCATCCATTGCCTTAATTTCATTCTCTTTATTTATCATAACTCCTTGTCCACCCCGCTTTCATTGATATCTATGTTTCCTATTTCATTAGATTCATTAAATTGATTAGATTCCTTAGATAAAATCTCCCATACTTCCTTATCTCTTTTATCTTTTATTATCTTAAATGTATTCTCCTTTAATGTAGGATCAAATTGGCAAATTGATGTGAACTCACAATAAGCACAGGGTGTAGCGTCCTTTTTCTTATATGGTTTTATGTCTATTTCTCCACTTAACATTCCCTCACATGTTTTTATTAGATTTTCTTTTACATGATTAAGTAGCATATCAAACTGCTGCGCCGTTGCTACTGATGATCTTGATCCTAATTCTCCATTTTTCTTAATAGATGCTGGAACAACTAGAGATGCCCCTTCTATATTTCTATCCATTTCCCTTATTATCTTAGTATCTGCTAGAAGTAACCCCTTCATTTTTAAAGCCTTCATTATGGCTTTTTCCAGTTCTTCTTCATCTAAATTGTTTTTAGCTTTTATAACTGGGTCATCTATTTTAAAATAAAGTATACCTGCTGGGAAAATTGGTTCTTCTGAAGCTTTGCTCTCGTTTCTAAGCATTGCATCCAAATAGGTAAGTAGCTGTATTTGAAGTCCGTAGTATACATCCGATAGTTTAAAGTCCTTATTCCCGGATTTATAATCTATAATTCTGTAAAATTCTTCTCCCTCATTTATTAGCTTATCCACTCTATCTATCCTACCAACCAAGTTTACTATTTCACCTGTGGATAGTTCTATTTTTATTGGTGGATAATCTCCCTCTTCAAACCCAAAGGATACTTCATAACCAAAAGGTTCAAATCCACTATTCTTCATTTGCTCAACTATAATGTAGATAGCTTTCTTTAAAACTCTTTTTAATCTCTCTGTAAAGTACTTATACCTTGGAGTGCTGTTTAATATATATCCACTTAAGCCAACCGATGCTTCCTTTTCTACTATGTTTGCTATGTTTTGCTCGCACCATGATTTATCGAGATTAGCCCATTTAATCTCACTTTTATCCACAAGTTTTGAAAAATCATCAAGCACACTGTGCATAAAACTTCCTAAGTCTGGGGATGAAAAGGTAAAAGTTTTTCTCTCCTTTGCTTTTAGGCCATATTGAACAAAATAAGCAAAGGGACATTCTTCATATTTTTCTATTCTAGATACGCTAAAATAGTTTTTATCTCCATAAAGTAGTTTAACCTTTTCTTTTTCGAGCATTTTTACTTCATTTTTATAGTCGAAGCCCTCAAACATGGTGTTGCTCTTTTCTCTCCACAAAGTGTCCTTTTGATACCACTTATAAACCGCAATCCAGAGCGGGGATATATGTCCTTCCTCTAAATATCTTCTTAAACTAAATATTAAATCATTAAAAGTTGGAATTTTAGCACATACCTGTCCCATCTCATATGTCCCATTTATATCCTGCAGCTCATCACTATATTGCGAAATATTGCTTTCCTCTATTAATCCTTTAAATAATGCAATAAATCTTGATATTATAATGGAAGGTCTTAATGTTTTGCCCTCATAATCCGCTATAGGGTAACTAATATTTATATATTTGCTTGGGATAGTAATGGTAGCATAAATTAAATACTGCTCATTAAATACCTCAGTTTTTGTGTCATTCGCCAGTTCTACTTCATTTTCTTTAAGTATTATTCTATCATTGTCTGTGAATATTCCCTCTTCCTTGCTAGCCTTTGGAAACACTCCATCATTTACCCCTATAATGTATAAAGCCTTTATGTCATGGCTTTTTATACGCTCAACGCTACTAATTGTTACTCCGTCGAGGGCCGGTGGTATAAGTCCCATTTGATGTTTGCTAAAGCCCATAGATAGGACCTTTACAAAATCCTCAAGTGATAAAGTTTCATTTCCAACGACTTCTACCATCTGGTCTAATAACTCCATAACTAAGTTCCATATTTTACTGTACTCGGTAACAAGCTCCTGCGCACCTTCCTTTTTGAAAGTATCTATCCAGTTTTCTAGTGTTTTATATACGTTAATAGTTTCTAGAAATTCAAATAGAGTTGTACAAATTTTTGTAATGATCCCTCCACCCTTTAATTTTTCTTTAAATTGTATTAAGGGCGTTATTATAGTTTCCCTGGTATCATTTAGGATTTTAATGGTCTTTTCCACTCTTTGAGTTTCCTCGTCAGACGCTTTATCATTATTATAGTAATCTCTAAAATAATATTCTATTTTCTCCTGCCACAAATCAGGCTCTGTCCATTTTCTTTTTCCCTTTATACCTGCAGCAATAATGAAGTTTTCTAGTATATCTATATTTTCTTTTTCTATATCTAAAAGCCCTGTCTTAAGATACCTAAACATTGACTCGTAGCTAAAGTTCTTAGTGAAAATTTCAACAACTCCTGTTATTAAAACTATTAAGGGGTTACTTGTTATATCTTTTTTCTTATCTATAAATAAGGGAATGTTGTATTCTGTAAATATAGCTTTAATTAATTTCTCATAAGTTGGCAAATCTCTAGTTACTACTGCTATTTTATTAAACCTTATATTTTCATCTCGGCATAATCTTAATATATCTTTAGCCACATGTTCGACCTCGGAATAACCATTAAGAGCTTTGAATATCTTTATATTTTCACATTTTTTAGTTGATGGTGCATACGGGAATGCAAAATAATTTTTCTCAAGAAAAGAGAGCTCCCAGTTGTCTTTGAATTTATACTCTTTGTTATCTTGAAGTTCTATAGGTGCATCGATGCTTGTCCCAGTATCTTGTGCTAAACTTAAAAGCTTATCTTCTGTAAACTTTATAGAATAAAAAGCATCAGATTCTTCCATAGATTTTGAATGCTCTGAGCTTTTTAGTGGCAAAGTTATATTTATTCTCTTAGCCTTATTATATAACTTTTGTAATACTGCATACTGCTGTGGTGTAAAGCCAGTAAACTCATCGAGCCAAAACTCTGCACCATCAAAAATAGTACATTCGTCTATTGCACTATATAGACGTGTCAAATCGTCATCAGGATCCACGTAGTTTAGGTTTAGAATATTATTAAATTCTCCATATATAAGGGCTAAATCAGTTATTTTATCTATTAGTAATGGGTTTTCATCTTTTTCAGAGGGTTTCTCAACTTTTAGCAAAGTATTGTCCTCTTTTACAAAGTTGTTGTCCCCTTCTTGCAAGGGGTTGCCCCTTTGTTTCAAGGGGTTGTCCCTTAAATTTTCTTTTACTTTATTTAAATCTTCCACAGAAATACTATATTTTTTAAACTCTGTTATTGCACTTGCTACATTATCTACAAAGCCTTTTTGCTTGGATGCGCCTTTGAATACCTTGAATTCCTCTTGTTTCTTTTGCAATATACTGTGAATAAGCATTGCTTTACCTGAAGTATCCATAGGTTTACGGGTTATGCCTCCAACTTCACTGAATACTTTATATGCTAATCTATTAAAACTAAGCACTTGGACGTTTTTTATTCCTGTGGATCCAACTACTTTTATAAGATTCTTCTCAGCTTGAAATGAAAATTGTTCTGGAACTAGAAGTACTAGAGGTTTTTCAAGTACGCTTTTGCTCCTATCTCCTATATCTTTTAAGCAGAAAGTACTTTTCCCTTTCCCAGCTCCTCCATAGATAAATCTCAAACTCACAAAAACACGTCCCTTCTCTTTTAATTTAAGTACATTCAAATAAATATACAAGCATAATGACTTATAATTTATTTGAATGTGAACTTGTATATATATTATACCATGTATGATTTTACATTATAGATAATGAGATCTTTAATGATTCTCATTTTGGATTAGTTGCATTAAATGCATTAGGTGCACAGTTGCATAAAATGCATTAGTTGCATAAAATGCATTAGTTGCATAAAATGCATTAGTTGCATAGAATACATTAGGTGAATTAAAATGCATTGAGTACATTAGAATGCATTCTCATATAAAGAAAATGTGTAGACTCTCTCATATAAAATATTAACATGCATGCTATAATTCTTGTATTATAATGTTTACAAAGAAGACTACAAGGAGGATTATAATGTATCACTTAAAAAATTTTTCTGAGACTGAAGTAAACAAACTTTTAGACATGATATTAGATCTATACGATAATGTTTGCAAATGCGAAAAGTGTAAAATGGATATTAAAGCTCTAGCATTGAACTCTTTGTCAACGAAATATACCGTTTCTGATCTAGGCGAAAGATATATGACAGTATTGGCTGAGGTTAACAAACAACAAACAATTGACGTTACCACCGCTATTACAAAGGCTATAGAACTAGTATCAGTTAATCCTAAACATTAGCTGATTTTATACACTGATTTAGTAAACCTTTGCACAAATAATTGATCTAGGATGCCATTAGGTATATTGATTATTAATTTGTATAAAAATGGCTTGTCTATATATGACAAGCCAATAATTTTTTCTACTATTTATTAAACAATATATGCATGTTACTTATTTTATTTAGTTTTATACCCACGGTAATCTGATCCACGATTACCGTGGCGAATATAATATAACTAAGTATTTTATTATTAAGATATGAATTACTACCAAATGCCATATACATAAGCACACATATCATGAGCATTGTCCCTAAACACATGTCACTTATTCCAATTATTTTAACTGTTTTTTTTATAATTAATATTTAATTTATCTTAATCTAATGTATGTTAAAGGATCCATATATTGCAGAAAGCACTTCTAGCAATACATGAATCCCTATAGTATTTTTATTTTGTAGTTTGAAGTTTAGCTATAATTATATCTTTCATTTCTACTAGTTTTTCTTCTGCTGACTTTAAATTTTTTCCCTTAGAGTACATGTATATTTTAATTTTTGGTTCTGTACCTGAAGGTCTTACAGCATACCAACTCTCATCATCAAAATAGAATTTAAGTACATTAGCTTTTTCTATTCCACTTGGTTCTTCTGTTTTATTAATTACGTCATAAGATGTCTCCTTTTCATAATCTATATATTTAACAAGCTTTGCACTGCCTATTGTTTTTAAATTATCTTTTCTGTACTCTACCATCATTCTAGAAATTCTTTCTTGTCCTTCTATACCTTCTAGAACTAGAGATA
This sequence comes from Clostridium sp. UBA4746, assembly GCA_002403785.1. Classification (GTDB taxonomy): domain Bacteria; phylum Bacillota; class Clostridia; order Clostridiales; family Clostridiaceae; genus Clostridium_AD. Next base: position 28,101 of record DHIM01000043.1, on the reverse strand, counting down.
CTAGATCTTCTCTATAATATCCAAACTCCTCGTATATCTCATCCATTATATTTAGGAGAGTTTTTCCTTGTGTTTTATAGTAAGCCGCTGCTTCACATAAAAGCATAGAAGCAATTACTGCATCTTTATCACGAACGAAAGTTCCGGCAACATAACCAATACTTTCTTCATATCCGAAAATAAATTCATAACTATTATCTCTTTTAAAATCATTTATTTTTTCACAAATATTTTTAAATCCTGTTAGTACTTCGAATGTTTCTACACCATATTTCTTAGCTATTGCCCTACCTAGATCTCCTGTTACTAAAGATTTTACTATTGCTGCATTAGTAGGAAGTGTGCCATTTTCTTTTAATCCTTCGATAACATATTTTATGAGTATTGCGCCTGTTTGATTACCATTAAAGGCAACATATTCACCTAACTTATCTCTAACCATTATGGCAAGTCTATCACAATCTGGGTCAGTTGCTATTAATAACTCCGCTCCCTCTTTTTTCCCAAGCTCCTGAGCATATTTAAAGGCTTTTACATCCTCTGGGTTTGGGTATCCAACTGTTGTAAAGTCTGGATCTGGGTTTTCTTGTTCTGGCACTACTATTATATTGGTAAAACCTCTCTCTTTTAAAACTCTTCTTACAGGTTTATTCCCTGTGCCATTTAGTGGTGTGTATACAATTTTTATATCTTTATCTATGTCTTCTCTTATAGCTAGTCCCTTTACTTTTTGGGTATATTCGTCATCCATGGCCTGTCCAAGCATTACTATCAGGCCTTTTTCCCTTGCTTCATCCATATCCATAACTTTTATAGTACTAAAGTCTGAAATACTCTGAATTTTCTCAGTTATTCCTTTTGCTACAGATGATAATATCTGAGCACCATCTTCCCAATATACCTTGTATCCATTGTATTCCCTAGGGTTATGGCTGGCAGTTACAACTATTCCAGAAGCAGTATGTAACGTTCTTACCGCATAAGATAATTCTGGAGTAGGTTTTAATTCTTCAAATAAATAAGCCTTTATTCCATTTGCCGCTAAAACCTGTGCTGCTCTAGCTGCAAACTCTTCAGAGTAATGTCTGCAGTCGTAAGCTATTGCAACTCCTCTGTCCATATATTCTTTGCCATAATCTTTAATGTAATCTGCAAGACCTTGAGTTGCTCTCGAAATTATGTATATGTTCATTCTGTTAAGTCCTGCACCTAATTTTCCTCTTAGACCTGCAGTTCCGAACTCTAAATCCATGTAAAATCTATCTTCAATTTCTTTTGTATCTTTTTCTATTGACCTTAATTCTTCTCGGGTCTCTTTATCAAAGAATTCGTTATTCAACCAATTTTCGTATTTTTTTATATAAGTCATCTTTAATCACGCCTTTCCAAATAATTATCATCAGTTAACATTATACATTACTTCATCAGTATTTTAAATATCTAATATGAAATTCAGTATAGATTTTACAATTAGAGTTAATATTTGTAACGGATTCTCCTTTTCAGCATAGATTATAGTAAGACCCATTAATGATACTTCAGAAGAAAATTCCTCCTTAAATAAATAAATAAGATTATGTTTATAATTGTTTTTAATAAATAGTTGTTAATCATTAATTATATATATCCTTCTGAAGTCATTAATGAATCTTTTATCTATTACCAATATAGCTATATCTTTATCTTATACATCAAATCACCATACTTGCTCATGTTTGATTTGGTGAAAACTTTATTTCTAAAAAGACTCTTGCTTTAGCAAATTTATTAAATTTGTTAAAGCAAAAGTCTTTTTTGTTTTATGGTGATGGCAATTAATTTTTTAATGTTAGTGGGGTAATGTTGTGAGGGACGGTTAAGTAGTTTTTGACTAATGTCTAACGTTTGATTAGTTGTTAACTGTCCCTAATCTTTTTTCTATCATTTAATTAATTGTTATTTTTGCTCGTCATATATCATTTTAGATATTTGTCCAATAAGCTCATCTGCACCTGTTATGTCCTTAGTAAAAACAACAAGAATATACGGGTTATCCTTACATACAATAGCTGTATCATTTACATATGGAGCAAAATCTCCAATTTTGTGAGCTACAATTTTTTGTGGAATATACTTGTCGATTCTATCATGGTATTCTGTGTTTTTCATGGTTTCAATCATAGCACTGTAATATTTGTTATCGTTAGGATTTGAATATAATCTTTCTAGGATTTTAGACGAATCCTTTGGTGTAATATTATTACCTTCATGAGCTACTGGGTGACCTACAATTTTTTCAATATAATTATATCTATTTTCATTACCTACTTTTCTTAGCAGCATATTTATAGCTATGTTATCTGAATATATTATTGAAACATCACTTAATGTCTTTATGGCAATAGGGCTGCTTAAATCCTTGCCCTGAAGTACTCCTGCACCATCTTCAAAATCAACTTTATCATACTTCAATTGTTCATTTATATTAATTTTTTTGTCCTGAATCATATCATACATAAGCATGTTTATAGGAATTTTTATTGTACTTGCCGCAGCAAACTGCTTGTCCGCATTTATTTCAATGGATTTTTTAGAATTTATGTCATAGTAAACCATTCCAAACTTATTAATGTTGTCACCTACAAATGTTCTAATTCTTTTATCTAAAGTGTCCAATTGGGCTTGTTTTTTACGATCTGCATTAATTCTATCTTGCTTGTACTCAAATAAATACTTAGTTTCAGATACATCATTAGGTACGATTTTATTATTAATTTTATTACTTTCGGATATATAATTAACCGTTGGAATGCCTCCACTGGCTACTACCTGGTGTTTACTTATATTCAACGCCGCAAAGAATGCCATTATTGCTAGTAAAATGACAATATTACTCTTTCCCATTTAACCGTCCCCCTTGTCATTCTCTGTGAGAACTAATAATTACAAATGTTATCCTCTCAAATACCTATCACTACAAAATATAACTTTCAAGTGCCATTTTGATTACAATTATACTAATAATATATAAATTTAACTTTAATTTTACATTATGCCTTAAATTTCGTCAAGTTATATTTTTTTTCCCTTTTTAATTTTAAAAATAAAGATTGAATATTTGCTTTGTTCTTCATAAAATCTTAATGCTAATTGCTTAGGAGAAAAAGATATAAATTTTAACTGCTGGATAGGTATGATAAGTGGAGTAATTATAGTAGTTGGGGATGTTAAAACTATAGATACTTCAAAAGCGGCTGATTTACCAGTTGTTCTCCAAAACAACTGGTAAATCAGCTGGGGGACGGTCAACAATTATTAGTAGTACAAACTAAAAAAAATGAATATCATCCTGACTCATAGGCAATAATTTAGGAAATACTTATGATAAGGGGTGATTTTTTTATGTCAAGAACATTCAGAATAAAAAGTGACGAATCTATATATCATATTATGTGCAAAAGTATCACTGAGGTAGATTTGTTCAAAGATGAAGAGGATAAGAAAAAGTATTTATCTTTTATAAGAAAGTATAAAATTCTCTATGATTTTAAGCTCTACGGGTATTGTCTAATGGATAACCATCTACATTTAATAATTGATGCTAACGGATCAGATATATCAAAAGTAATGCATGGAATAAATTTTTCCTATGCAATGTATTTTAATAAAAAACATAAAAGAGGAGGTCATCTTTTTAGAGATAGATTTAAGAGTATAGTAGTCGCTAACGAAAGATATTTAAAGACCTTATCTCTATATACCCATAATAATCCTACTGATATAGTGGAATATAAGAATTGTCCTGAAAAATATGCCTTTTCAAGTTTAGCGATATTCTTAGGAAAAAAACGTGACTATTTCAAATTAGTTGATTATAGATTTATCATAAGTTTTTTTGGTAATACCCTTAAAAGTGCGAGAAAGAATTACTATAACCTTGTCTTTAGGAGCAACGAAGAAAAACTAAAACAAGAAATTGAATTTGAAGATGAAAAGACAGAATATAACAGCGAAAGAAGCATACTCGTAAGAAACTTTAAGCCTGAAGATATAATAGAATTTATAGCGTTAAAACTGAATATATCAAAGATTCATCTCTATATGAAGTACAGTAGGAAGCTTGTACAAGCAAAAGCATTAACAGTTGTGCTAATGAGGAGCCTCTGCAATTTTAAATCCACGGATATATCTAACATGCTTGGTAACATTACACAGTCCAGAGTGTCAAGACTGAGCTCTATAGGTATAGATTTAATTGGAACAGACGAAAAGTATGAAAATATTATTGGTGATTTCATTAAATGTTACACTTAATAATTAACTTTTTAAAACTTATGTAAGCAAATGAAAAAATTTCAGACATCAATAGATATTTATTTTTAAAATACTAGTTGGACAAGCATTCTAAATATGATGTTTTATTAAAAAAAAAACATTATAAAGCCGAAAATAAATCATGGGAAATGCATTTAGCCTTAATTCAGGTGCAAGTTTTTATAAAAACTTGCACCTGAATTAAGGCTAAATGATAGTTAACCGTCCCTATTTATCGAACCTTTGCTTATGAAAAGATAAATTTAGCGAGACAACAAAAACAGTTAACAATTAAAAATTGTTAACCGTCCCACCCACTTGCCCACTTGTTTTTAGAAATATCACAAAACCTTATTAAATTTTACAGTTACAGCGCACCCCGTGCCTTCTTTGCTTTTCACGTCTATATCCGCCTTATGGAGTGTTAATATGTTACGTACAATTGTAAGTCCTATTCCAGAACCTTCTATTTCATGTCTGCTTTTATCTCCTCTATAGAGCCTTTCAAAAATATAAGGTAGGTCCTCTTCTTTAATACCAATGCCGGTGTCTTGTATTTTTAATATTACTTTCTCCTCAGATTCTTTTAAAGTTACATTAATCTTTCCTCCTTCTGGTGTAAACTTAACTGCATTTGAAAGTAAATTTATAATTACCTGTTTTATTTTATCTATGTCCCCTAAAATGTTGTATTGCTTGCTGTTGCTGCATTCTAAGGTCATATGAATATTCTTATTCTCAGAAATTAGTTGAAATTCCTTTACAACTAAGCAAAGAATATTTTTCAAAGAGATTTTCTCCACACTTAAGACTGTTTTTTCTCCTTCAATCTCTTTTAAAGCATTTAAATTGTCTATAAGCTTTCCAAACCTAATAACTTCTTCATTAAGATAAGCCAGTCTTTCATTATTCACTGGAAATATACCGTCAATCATGGCTTCAAAGTTATTTTGAAGAACATTCAAAGGTGTTCTAACTTCATGAGATATATCCGATATCAACCTTTTTCTAAGTTCATCCTGATGCTGAAGTTTTTCTCCGAGTGTATTTATGCTAACTCTTAAATTCTCAAGTTCTAGAATGCTACTCTTATCATGTGACCTCTCGTGATAATTTCCATTTGAAAGATGGACTGAAACTTTTGAAACTTGCCTAAGAGGATCCGAAAATTGCTTTGATATAAATAAACTAATTAATATTGTTATTAAAATTGATAAAACAATACTTAAAATAATGCTCTCATTTATCGATGTTTTAAAACTTATATCTTCTTTGGATAATAAAACTGGGCCATATTGTCCTATATCTATATATCCTACAATTTTGCCTTTAGACTTTATTTCAAGCGTGGTTGTAGTATAAACCCCTACATTTTTACCGGGCATGTTAACATTTATATTGTGAACTATATCATTAGCATTCATTCCCCATACGACTTTTTTATTTTGATCCTTAAGAGTAAGACAGTAGCTACTCATATATGCTTCATGCATAATCTCTATGCCAGAAGTTTTCGACCACTTACCATTTTTTTTATATGCCTCTTCTAAATAACTTACTATTTTAATATCCCTTTTATTTTGTATTTCCACTAAGTACTTGTTAAAGGTTTTTGACACCGCTATATTTACAAAGAGTGTAGACAAAAAAAGCGCCAATATAGATATGCCTATCAAAATAATACTTAATCTTTTTCTTATGCTTTGCATAAAGTTTATGATTCTCATAAATTACTCACCACCAAATTTATAACCTATTCTGGTTACAGTTACTATATATTTAGGATTTCTGCTATCTTCTTCTATTTTCTTACGTATATTTTTAATATGTACATCTATTGTTCTATCAAACCCTTGAAAATCTATTCCCATTATTCTTTCAATTAGCTGCTCCCTTGTAAATACTTTACCTGAATTAGATGAGAGAACATGCACTATGTCAAATTCATTCGGGGTAAGATATATTTCGAGGCCTTTTACCTTAACTATTCTTTGGTCATAATTAATCTCTAAATCTCCGTTATTATAAACTTTCGTTTCAGACTTATTTACATTAATCCTTCTAAACAAAGCATTCACTCTTGCAGTTAGTTCCCGTGGGCTGAAAGGTTTAACTAAGTATTCGTCTGCTCCAAGGTTTAATCCCTCTATTCTATCTTCTAAACTACTTTTTGCTGTAAGCATAAATATGTGCACTTCAGAAATTTTTCTTAACACACTACACACCTCTTCACCAGATATATCTGGTAACATTAGGTCTAATATTACTAAGCTAAATTCTATCTTTTCGAACAATTTTATGCCATCCAGTCCTTTTATAGCGCAATAAACACAATAGCCTTCTTTTTGAAGATATGCTTTTAATATTTCCGAAACTTTTTCTTCATCTTCAATAATTAATATATTATCCACATTCGAACCCCCTCTTTAAAATCAATAGTTAGTTAATAGTTGTTAACCGTCCCCCATTTATTATCTATTATATTCTATTATTATTGAGTATAATATATAGATATACAAAGGAGCTGATAATATGAAGGTTAAATTATGCAAGAAAAATAAATGGACAGATGCTATTACTACTATGATAACCGAAACTCATCCAGATATAAATATATCTACAAAAAAATGTCTTGGTAAATGCCATAAGTGTAAGGATCAACCTATAGCCAAAGTCGATAAGGAAATATTAGTAGGCAAGGATAAAAAAGATTTGTACGATATGATAATTAGTAAATTATAATAAAAATATACCAAAAACTTATGTAGTTATTGTGAAGATACCCAAAAAAATATTATGAAATAAGGGAAAGTCAAAATAAAATGACTTCCCTTATTTCATATTTAGTTAAACCCTTATATTTTTTAATTTACCCATATTAATGAACCCCTAGGCATTTTTTCATAATACCATTTTGCCATATCTAATGGCATACGAATACATCCATGAGAAACTCTTTTTCCTACCGTTCCATCGGCTACTTTTCCAAAGTTAGTTAAAATTACTGAATGTAGCATGTAATATCCACTATATCTTGTCCAATATTTCACTATATATCCGGAACCTGCACTAAAAGAGTATCCTTTATCTTGGATCGTGAATAGTCCCCTCTTTGAAGGGGTTATATTATTACCCGTTCCACAAGAATATGATTTTAGTAAAACCCAGTGTCCTGCGCTACCAGTAAAGATATTAACTCTTTGCCTATTTAAATCTACCCAAGTAAAGTATTTTGTATTACTGACAAAAGCACTTGTGATATTTACATAAGTTTCAAGTTGCTTTTTATCCATATATTTTGTATTAGTAGCTGGGTTTTTAGGTACGGAAACCTTGTTACAGGCCACCCACATTTGAGTACTATTAGGTTTCTTAAGTAAAAAACGATTGCTTGTTTCATCTAATATTTCCACTTTTAAACCTGCATATTTTCCGTATACAGCATTGGACTGTACTAAATTATTATAAACAACGTTTGTAATTATTTTAGAAGCTATTGAATTCCAATTACTATATACTCTTGTTTTTCCGACAATCCGATATGACCTCAATCTATAATAATAAGTTTTCCCTGTTATTAAATTTGAATTTGTATAAGACGAAGATGTCGTCTTTGTTAATAATTTATAAGCTCCAGTGCTCGATGTAGCATTATATACTTCATAACCATTTGCACCTGCAGAAACACTCCAGGTAAGTTTAATACTTTTTGAACTAAGTCTAGTAGTTTTAAAACTTGTAGGTGCGGCTAGTATTGATTTTGAGCTTATCGTAGTTGAGAAGCTACTATAGGTTTTAACTTTTCCAGACATCCTATATGATTTAACTTTATAGTAGTAAATACTTCCTGTTGTAAGTCCAGTATTGTTATAATTCGCCTTAGTGGTTGATGATATTAATGTGTAGTTCCCTGAACTTGATGTTGACCTATAAATTACATACCCGCTGGCTCCAGTTACAGTGTTCCACTTAATATTGATACTGCTATATCCTGTTGATGATGCAGTTAATCCTGTTGGACCTGCTTTTATAACGACTATCCACTTTGCATATAGTGTTGTATTCGCTGTTATTTTATCAGTTGTAAAATTCCATGCATTTATACATCCAGTTTCTTTATACCAACCGCCAAACGTATAACCTGTTTTTGTTGGTTTAGTTGGAGTAACTATTGCATTGTTATAATCAACCCGTTTATCACTTATAAGACTTCCACCTTGAGTATTAAATGTAACTGAGTAATTATTTATTGTCCACTTTGCATACAGTGTTATGTTTTCACTTATTGCAGTAGTTTCAAAATCAAATAGGTTTGCAAAGGTAGTATTGTCTTTATACCAACCTCCAAAGGTATACCCCGTCCTTGTTGGATCTTTTGGTGCAACCGCTTTCCCATTGTACTCAACAGACAGACCTGCAACTTCTGAACCGCCCCTTGAATCAAAATTCACTTGCAAAAATGTTGTTGATGTTGCTGGTGTTACCGACGTTGTTTTTGTTGTTAGTGCTGGTGCCGCAACAGATGCTGCATTCGCAACACCAGGAATGTTTAAAAACAGAAACATTAGAAATACCGCTATGATTAAAATCTTTTTCAAATAAATCCCCCTATACATAACAATCTTTTATTATAATGTTCTTCTAGTTATATGACTCAATCCAATTAGTTTTTAAGAACTTTTCTTCAATTTCACTCGCTGGAAGAGGTTTACTAAAATAATAACTTTGTATTTGATTACAACCCATCTTTTTAAGTAACCCTATTTGTTCCTTGCTTTCTGCCCCTTCTGCAATAACATCTAAATCAATTTTCTGTGCAAGTTGTATTATTCCATCTACAATGGCCTTTTCTCTTTCATTTGTAACAATGTTGTCAATGAAGGACTTGTCTATTTTTAATGTATTTATGGGTAACTGTTTTAAATAACTAAGCGAAGAATATCCTGTCCCAAAGTCATCTAAAGCAATGTTTACGTCTAAAGCTCTAATTCCAGTAAGCAATTTAACATTGTTATCAAAATTCTTCATTAAAATACTTTCTGTAATTTCTAGCTCCACAAATTTAGGGTCAATCTTTGTTTCAGCTATAAGTTTTTTTAATGTTTCTTCAAATTTATGATTTTCAATTTGAATTGCTGATAAATTTATTGCAATAGTATCGTACATGTAACCTTTACTTTTCCAAATATTATTTTGAAGGCACACTTTTTTTATAATCCAGTCACCCATAGGAATTAATAATCCACTTTGCTCTGCAACAGGTATAAATTCCGTTGGGCATATTCTGCCAAGCTCAGAGCTATTCCATCTTAAGAGTGCTTCAAATCCTTTTATTTTATTGTTTATTATATCTATTTGTGGCTGATAGTAAATTTCAAGCTCATTGTTTTTTAAAGCATCCCTTAAGCCTTTTTCTATCTCAACATATCTTACCACTACATCTCTCATGCTCTTATTAAAAAATGAATATTTACCTTTGCCATTATATTTTGCACTATACATTGCGGTATCTACATTTTTTAGTAGTATACTAGTTTCATTCCCATCATCAGGAAATACAGTAATTCCAATACTCGCTGAAGTATATACATGTTTGTCCTTTATACTTATTTCACAGTTTAATAAACTTTGTAGTCTTTCGCAAAGACTACTTATCTGGTCGTAATCCTCAATATTATTCATTAAAACGAAGAATTCATCTCCGCCCACTTTTGAGACGAGGTCCCCCTCTCTAATAAATGTTTTAAATAATGTTGCGACTTTTTTTAATAACTCATCTCCATAATCATGGCCTAAAGTATCGTTAATTTCTTTAAAATTATCTATATCAATAAATAATATAGCGATTTTGACTTTATTATCTTTTGCCTTAACAATTTCAATTTTTAAGGTATTAATAAAAAACTTTCTGTTAGGTAAGTCTGTTAATATATCGTAGCATTGCAGTCTGTTTATTGTTTCTTCAATCTTATTATAATTTTCTTTTAATTTATTAGACCAAATTTTACTTTTCTTAGAAAATTTATTAATTAAGATATATAATATTGGAGATGTTATTAGCATATAAATCCATCCTTTAATATGTTGTATACTCGCTATCAATGATTTATTTTCAATAAACATATTTATAATTCTATTTGAGAATAATATCCAAAGTCCACCACTTAAAACATATGCAATAGTTATTTTAATCGGCATCGTTTTAAGTTTATAATCATAATAAAATGAGGACTCAATATTAGCTTTTTCATTTTTATTTCTTATTTTTTTTGTTAAAATATCATTTATGTCATCCACCTCCATTAAGCTTTATCCTCCTATAAGTGTCTCTAATGTAATAGAGCGCAATTTTATTTATTTGTATAATACATTATATTTAAACTCACTATAATTTTTAGTGCCATAATATTTATATATCACTTAACATCATAATATTATATCTTCGTCCAATTTTATGATTTATTAATGCTTTTTTATAATTTATACTTAAATTTTTATAATTAATTTCACTTATATATGAAAATATCATAAAAATAAAGAGCTATAATAA
>DHIM01000043.1:16175-17124 GCA_002403785.1 Clostridium sp. UBA4746 | reverse complement strand
TGGAAGAGGTTTACTAAAATAATAACCTTGTATTTGATTACAACCCATTTTTTTTAGCATGTTAATTTGTTCCTTGATTTCTGCTCCTTCTGCGATAACTACTAAGTCAATTTTTTGAGCAAGTTGTACTATTCCATCTAAGATGGCTTTTTCCCTTTCATTTGTAAGAATATTATCAATAAATGACTTATCAATTTTCAATGTATTTATAGGCAACTGTTTTAAATAACTAAGAGAAGAATATCCTGTTCCAAAGTCATCCAAAGCAATGTTTATGCCTAAGTCTCTAATTGCAGTAAGTAACCTAACACTTTTATCAAAGTCCTTTAGCAAGATGCTTTCTGTGATTTCCAGTTCCACAAATTTGGGATTAATCTTTGTTTCAGTTATAATGTTTTTTAGAGTTTGTTCAAATTTATCATTGAGTAATTGAATTGCAGATAAATTTATTGCAATAGTATCATATAGGTACCCCTTGCTTTTCCAAATACTATTTTGAAGGCATACTTTTTTTATAATCCAGTAACCAATAGGAATTATTAGCCCACTTTTCTCAGCAACAGGTATAAACTCTGCCGGTGTTACTCTGCCAAGCTCAGAACTATTCCATCTTAAAAGTGCTTCAAACCCTTTTATTTTATTATTTATAATATCTATCTGTGGCTGATAATGAATTTCAAGTTCATTATTGTCTATTGCAGACCTTAAACCTTTTTCTATCTGTACACGTCTTGCAACCACATCACTCATGCTCTTATTAAAAAAACAGTATTTACCTTTACCATTGTATTTAGCACTGTACATCGCAGTGTCTGCATTTTTAAATAATATACTGGTTTCATCACCATCACTAGGGAACACCGCAATACCAATACTTGCTGAAGTGTATACATGCTTATTGTCTATACTTATATCACAATCTAGTACTTTTAATAGTCTTTCACATAAT
>DHIM01000043.1:14457-15952 GCA_002403785.1 Clostridium sp. UBA4746 | reverse complement strand
GTCCCCATAATTATGTCCTAAAGTATCATTAATTTCCTTAAAATTATCTAGATCTATGAATAAAACAGCATGTTTAACTTCCTTATTTTTAGCCTTAATAATTTCATTTTCTAATGTATTAATGAATAATTTTCTGTTAGGTATATCTGTTAATATATCATAGTATTTGAGTTTATTAATTTTTTCTTCAAAATCCTTTTGATCAGATATATCTGTAACAGAGCCAGAAATCTTAATAGCAATACCCTTTTTATCCCTCAAACACATACCTCTAATTAGAACCCACTTATCATCTGCTCCATCAGCCCTAATTCTGAAGCTACTTCTATAATTTAATGTTTTTCCATTAATATGATTTTTAAAATCATTTAAAAACATTTCTCTATCTTCTTCTAAAACTAAATTGGATAAATCTTCAATATGAGTTATAAAATCTTTATCATATCCTGTAATATCATTAAATTTATCCGAAGAAAAAAGTTCTCTATTTATAAGATCAATTTCCCATATAGCATCATCAGTAGCTTCTAATGCCAATCTATATCTTTTTTCGCTTTCTTCAATTATTACTAATTTTTTATGAATCTCATCATACTTCGAACTTAACTCATCTTTTGTAGCTGATAGCTTACCAAAGGTGGCTTGAATTTCTTGATAATGCTTACTGAATTTATGTGAACATATATTACATTTTTTAATGTATTTACTAATCAAAAAACACATTATAATTGATGTTGCAAGAATATAACAACCTCTTTCAATTGTCTGAGCATATATTATTAAAGGTTTGCCTTGAATAAAGTTAATTAAGGTCCCATCTAAATATAATATCCAAAACACACTAATTAAAGCATATATCATAGTTACTCTAAGTAGCATTGTTTTAAGTTTAAAATTATTATTATTATATATCGACTCAATATTTAATCCCTTATCATTATTGGTTAACTTTTTTCTTTTAATCATCATTGAATTATTTCTTTTCTCATTCACCTATATTCCTCCAATTGGCATACATAACTCAATTAATCGCCGCTATATTAGAATATTACCATGCAATATACTATCGACATTTGTCAGCTTTTATTAATAGTTTTTCACAATATTATTGATTTTTTATAAACTTACATATTATAAAATGTTTTTTCAGCTAAATTTTCATAATTCTATCATCTATTCATTAGTATATTGTGTAAATCATAAAACTGTAGTAATTTACAAAATAATTTAAATAGCTATCTTGACATTTTTATTGCAAGTGGTATAATTAATGTAAATACATAATTTAATACTACGAAGAGAAAAGTAGGACACGGCACATTTACAGAGAAAGGATACATTAGCTGGAAGTATTCTTAAATGTTCGTCTCTGAAGACTACCTCTGAGTGACTTCAATAAAGTCCGGTAATTCCGTTATCATTATTAAGTGGTTTATTTTATAAACAATTTGGGTGGAACCGCGGGAAATTATAATCTCGTCCCAATTCTATAGTA
>DHIM01000043.1:5686-14279 GCA_002403785.1 Clostridium sp. UBA4746 | reverse complement strand
TCTCCCAATTCTATAGTTAGAATTGGGACGGGATTTTTTTATTTTAAAAAAATATAATTATGTAAATTTAACATATTTTTTTTAAATCTGCTGTATACACCTGAGATAAAAGGAAGGGGTAATTTAAATGGTAAATATTAAACTAAAAGATGGTTCAATTAAGTCTTGCGAATCTGGAATTACTGTAATCGAAATTGCAAAAGATATTAGCGAGGGTCTTGCAAGAGTTGCTTGCGCTGGTACGGTAAACGGTAAAACTGTAGATTTACGCTATAAAATAACTGAGGACTGTGACCTTAGTATATTAACTTTCGATAGTGACGAAGGTAAAAAAGCCTTTAGACATACCGCTACTCATATCCTAGCACAAGCTGTAAAGAGATTATTTCCAAATACTAAACTTGCCATTGGGCCTTCTATAGATGACGGATTCTACTACGATTTTGATAAACAGAATTCCTTCTCTGCTGAGGATATTAAATTAATAGAATATGAAATGAAAAAAATTGTTAAAGAAGACTTGCCAATAGAAAGATTTGAACTTAAAAGATCTGAAGCTATTGCTTTTATGGGAGAGAAAGATGAAAATTTTAAAGTTCAATTAATTGAAGACCTACCGGTAGATGCAGTTTTATCTTTCTACAAACATGGTGAATTTACAGATCTTTGTGCAGGACCACATTTAATGTCAACAAAGTATGTAAAAGCCTTTAAACTTACTCAAGTTGCAGGAGCTTACTGGAGAGGTAACGAGAAAAATAAAATGCTTAGTCGTATATACGGAACAGCTTTCACAAAAAAATCTGATTTAGATGCTCATATAGAAAAAATGGAAGATGCTAAAAAAAGAGACCATAATAAGCTTGGACGAGAACTCAAATTCTTTACTACATCAGAAATTATAGGTCAAGGTTTACCTTTACTTATGCCTAATGGTGCAAGGGTAATCCAGTTATTACAACGTTTTGTTGAAGATGAGGAAGAGAAAAGAGGTTATGTTATAACTAAGACCCCACTAATGGCTAAGAGCGAATTATATAAAGTATCTGGCCATTGGGATCATTATAAAGATGGAATGTTTGTTCTTGGTGATGAAACTAAGGGTGAAGATGTTATGGCACTACGCCCTATGACATGTCCATTCCAATTTACAATTTATAATGCAGATCAGAAAAGTTATCGCGACCTTCCAATTAGATACGCAGAAACTTCAACATTATTTAGAAATGAATCTTCAGGTGAAATGCATGGTCTTACTAGAGTTCGTCAGTTCACTATCTCTGAGGGTCATTTAATAGTTAGACCAGATCAATTAGAAGATGAATTTAAAGGTGTTGTTGATTTAATTAATTATATGATGAAAACACTTGGAATCGAAAATGATGTTACTTATAGATTTTCAAAATGGGATCCGAATAACAAAGAAAAGTATATTGATAACCCTGAAGCCTGGTCACTAACTGAATCTAAGATGAAAGTCATACTAGATGATCTTAAAATAGACTATAAAGAAGCTATTGGTGAAGCTGCTTTCTACGGCCCTAAACTTGATTTACAGTTTAAAAATGTTTATGGTAAAGAAGATACTATAATTACCGTGCAAATTGACTTCTCACTACCAGATAGATTCGATATGAGTTATATTGATAAAGATGGAGTTAAAAAACGTCCATATGTTATCCATAGAACTTCTCTTGGTTGCTACGAGAGAACACTTGCAATGCTTATAGAAAAATATGCTGGTGCTTTCCCAACTTGGCTTGCACCACTACAAGTTAAGGTATTACCTATTTCTGAGAAGTATCATGATTATGCAGATAAGGTAGTCGCTAAATTAAAGGAATCAGGAATTAGGACTTCCGCAGACTTTAGAGCAGAAAAAATCGGATACAAGATTCGCGAAGCTCGTAATGAAAGATCTCCTTTCCTACTAATAGTTGGTGAAAAAGAAGCGGAACTAGCTGAAGTTTCTGTTAGAAGCCGTAAAAATGGCGATGAAGGTGCAATTGCACTAGATGCATTTATAACAAGAATTAAAGAAGAAATAGATACTAAAGTATTATAATAATAAAAATCCAGTACAAGATAAAATCTTGTACTGGATTTTTATTGTTTTTGTATTTTAAAAGAACTTTTTAAAGATACTATTCTATTAAACACCATTTTACCATCGGTTGTGTATTTAGAATCTACATTAAAATATCCATGTCTGAAAAATTGGAATCTATCTTGTGGTTTTGAATCTTTGATATTAGGTTCTATAAACCCTTGTACTATTTCTATGGAATCTGGGTTTATTTGATCTAAAAATGTTTTTCCTTCTTCTTGTTTCTCGTCGAGTATTAGAGGTTCATATAATCTAAATTCTGCTGGAACTGCATTTATTGCATCTACAAAATGAATTGTTCCTTTAACTTTCCTACCTGTAAATCCACTACCACTTTTAGTCTCTGGATCATAAGTACAATGCAACTCACATACATTTCCATCTGAATCTTTAACTACCTCATTACATTTTATGAAGTATGCACCTTTGAGTCTTACTTCATTACCTATAAACAATCTGAAGTATTTTTTTGGTGGATTTTCCATGAAATCTTCTTGCTCTATATATATTTCTCTAGAGAACGAAACTTGACGAGTTCCCATTTCTGGAACATCTTGATTATTCTCAATTGTAAGCATTTCTACCTGAGCTTCTGGGTAATTTGTAATAACTACCTTTAATGGCTTTAAAATTGCCATAGTTCTAGGAGTTTTAAGACTTAAATCTTCTCTTATAAAATGCTCTAACATTCTGCCATCTACAGTACTGCTAGCCTTTGCAACTCCAATTTCTCTGCAAAAATTACGTATAGCTTCAGGTGTGTAACCACGACGCCTAAGTCCTGCTACAGTTGGCATACGTGGATCATCCCAACCATCTACAACTTTCTCATCTACTAATTGCTTAAGATTTCTTTTACTCATTACTGTATTTGTTATATTTAATCTTGCGAATTCAATCTGTCTTGGTTTGTTTTCCATTTCGCAATTGTTTACAACCCAATCATATAACGGACGATGATCTTCAAATTCTAAGGTACAAATCGAATGTGTTATTCCTTCAATTGCATCTTCTATTGGATGAGCATAATCATACATTGGATAAATACACCATTTATCTCCTGTATTATGATGCACCGCATGAGATATACGATAAATTATTGGATCTCGCATGTTTATATTAGGAGAACTCATATCTATTCTTGCCCTTACAACCTTTGCACCATCCTTGAATTCACCTTTTCTCATACGGTCAAATAAGTCTAGGTTTTCTTCTACAGTTCTATTTATGAATGGGCTTTCTTTCCCTGGCTCTCTTAAAGTACCCCTGTACTCTTTCATCTCTTCAGCTGTTAAATCACAAATATAAGCTTTGCCTTTCTTTATTAATAATACAGCCCGCTTATACATTTCATCAAAATAGTCTGAAGCAAAGAATAGGTTATCCCACTTATATCCAAGCCATTTTACATCTTCTTCTATGGAGCTTACGTACTCTTTATCTTCTTTTGCTGGATTGGTATCATCAAAACGTAGGTTTGTCTTACCATTAAATTGATCTGCTAATTCAAAGTTTAAAATAATTGACTTTGCATGGCCAATGTGTAAATATCCGTTTGGTTCTGGTGGAAAACGAGTAATAATTTTTTTGTGCTTTCCGCTTTCTATATCTTCTAAAACAATGTTTCTTATGAAATTTGATGAAATGGTTTTAATTTCCATATTTGCAACCTTCCTTTTAATCTGGTTTATTTGTAAGTTTTACCTATATTCTAATAAATATATCACAAAAACGGATTTTTTCCTAGAGTTTTCAAAGTATCATAGTATTTAACAGTAAATTTTGTGGAAATAGCTCAAATTTTGCTTTAACATAAAAAATGATATTCATATAATATCTTAATTATATTTTATAAGTTTTTACCATATTATTCGTTTGTTACTAAATCAATAAATTTATCTACATCTACATCATTGCCAAATTGGCTCGCAATAATCACTTTATGTAATTAAACAAATTTATCGTCCATACACCTTATCTATTACCCTTTGACATTTTAATGCGGCTTCAAAATTAGCGTCTATGCCGTCAGGGTTATTATTATAAATCTTACTTGCAAAATTTATAAGTGAGGCTGTATGACAATTTTGGAAAAACCCTAAAGAATTTCTTTTATCAGCATAATATTTTAATAGGCTATCTCCTGGTGCTACATCCTTAATTTCTGTTGAATTACTTTCGTATTTATATATTTCAATTTCATAAGGATTATTAAAATTAATTTTTATGCTACCTTTGGTGCCGTAAACTACGTAGTCATCAGTTTGATCTCTTTCAGTAAATATTCTTGAGACCTCAAGACTTCCACGGACTCCATCTTTTAATGTAAAATCACAGTTTGCTATTTCATCAACTTGTGCTCTTTCCACAAAGTAAATTCTAGTCCTCGATTCTACTTTTTCTATCTCCCCCATAGTAAATTGTATCATGTCAATTAAATGAACACCTAAATCGAGTAATGCTCCTCCGCCAGAATTCTTTCCAGTTCTCCATGTGTCTTTTTTCTTTTCATTTAAATAACTATCATGATAAGTTCTCACTTTAAAATCTATAATTTGTCCTATTGTCTCCTTCTCAAGTTCTCTTTTTAATAGTGTAAGAGCTGGCATAAATCTATATACTAAAGCTACAGAATTTATTACGTTGTTTTCCTTAACAAGCCTCGCCATTTCCATAGCATCTTCCCAATTCGCGGCTAGTGGTTTTTCACAGTAAATTGCTTTACCATATTGAACTGCTTTTTTTACAATATCAAAATGAGCATCATTAGGAGTACATACATCTATAAAATCAATTTCTTCGTCTTTAAGCACTTCATCGATATCCGTAACATTTTTTACACCACTAATTGGAGCATTTATAGGCTTTCTAGTTACAATATATTTTAAATTAAGTTCATATGGAAGTGAAAACCTTATGTTAGCATCATAGACTGCTAATGAGTGAGTTTTTGCTATACCGCCATACCCTATCATTGCAAAATTTATTTTCCTCATAATTTAATACCTCGCTTTTCATATTAAATATTATGCCCTATCGCAAGAATTAGATGTCTTTATTCCTAATAATTCTTAATTAAAAGAGTACCTTCGAAAATATTCATTTGCTCTAATTTCAAATCAATTCTACGTTAATTTTCTCTAGTTCCCTACATATTTTCTCATCTGGTTTTTCGTCTACAATAATTGCATCTATATCATAAATATCTGCAAACTTATACGTTGCATCATAATAAAATTTCTTATTTTCCATCACTAGATAAACTTTTTTTCCTGAATTAATAATAGCTTTTTTTGTATTTCCATCTTCAACATCATAAGTTGTAACACTTTTTTCAAACATGTTGACTCCACAACTACCTATAAAGGCTCTGTTTACCTTGTGCTTTGATATACTCTCTATGGCTGAGGATCCTACAAATCCATTTACTTCTTTATTAAACGCTCCACCAGTCCCTATTACGTCTACATGGTCACAATGCGAAAAAGTTCTAATAATATCAATCATATTAGTTATAACTATGAGTTTTTTACTGCCTTTCGCAATTTTCTCCGCAATTAAAATATTTATAGATGATATATCTAAAAAAATTGTTTCTCTTGACTTTATAAGTTCAAAAGCCTTTTCTGCAACTTTTATTTTGCCCTCTAAATTAATATTCTTTCTAATTAAAATATCATTATGTGGAGCGAACTGTCTGCTTAATACTCCACCTCCATAAGTCCTTTTAATAATTCCTTTTTTTTCTAATGTTTTTAGATCTTTTCTTATACAATCCTCTGTAACCTCAAACCTTTTACTTAATTCCTTTACAACTACCTTTTGATTTTCATTTAATAGCTGAATAATTTCTTCTACTCTTTCCTCTGCAAACAAAATATCTCCACCTTACCCTATTGAATGTATACATATATAATGTAGCGCAAATATTATTTTTCATCGAGTTTGTCGATTGCTTATTAGACTAGTTAATTTTTTATCATACTTGTCGATTACTTATCGAACTTATCGATTACTTCTCTAACTAACTGATTCATGCAATATAAACTTGTCTATTACATGAGCAACACCATTCTCCTCATTTGAATAAGTCACATAATCAGCAATTTCTTTGATTTCCGGAAATGCATTTCCCATAGCTACTCCAAGCCCTGCATACTCGATCATTTGTTCATCATTCCCCGAATCCCCTATACAAATAACCTCATGTGGCTTTATTTTGAACTCCTCTGCAATCTTTTCTATGCCTGATCTTTTGCTAGAGTCTTTCTTCATAACTTCCACAATATATGGCGCTACTTTCGAAACAGTAAATTTTTCTAAGAACTCTTGCGGTAACTTAGACATGTCTGTAAATAAATCCTTATCATAGTCTTTTTTAGCCTTAATTCCAATATCTTTTACCACAACGTTTGGAAACGCTGCTTGTATATCTCCCAGCATACTTAAATCTTCATTTATTAGCATGATTTTTGTAATTAGAGTATCTTCCTTAAGAGTATTAAAATCCATCATTTGCAAAGGTATGTTATTTGCAATAGAATCAATTTTACTAAAATAATTGCTAGAGTGTATTAATATACTCTCATCAGAATACATATTTAAATTTATATTAAGCTGCTTTACTAAATCAAATACATACTTAAAGTCTTCATAACTGATTGAGTCGCATTGGATTATTTTTTCTTTTGTATTATTAATAACCATTGCTCCACTACATACCACCGAATAGTTATCCTTACTTATTAAATCTAGCTCTTCTAAATAATTCTCAATACCTTGAATCGTACGTCCTGAAGCAATTACGACTTTAACACCCTTTTGTTTTGCTTTTTTAATTGCAGAAATATTCTCTTTAGAAATTTCCTTATTATTAGAAAGCAGTGTTCCGTCCATATCTATTACCAATAATTTATACATACAAATCATCTCCTGCGGAGCTGCAATATTAACGACTTCAGAAGGAAATTTAGACTCCCACTGAAGTTTTCTCTTTATTATAGAATGTAATTCCCACTTGTAAAGATGGAATGCTTTCCTTCTGAAATGTCGTTAAAGTCCCCTTATTTTCGTAAAAATTCTTCTAAAACCTCTACTATTAGATTATGTTCTGTTATTTGTCTTAAACCAGAGGAAGAAATGGTGCCTACCACTCCAACATTTTTAATGATTATTGGGAATGCACCTCCGTAGGGACAATACTCCTCAGACGAAATATGGTACTTTTCTTCAATTGTCTTTTTCAAAAGTTTTAGTGTTGTTCCTATGTACAAAGAGCTGACACCAAATCTATTAACCACTCTGTTCTTTCTAATAATCCATTGATCATTATCTGGTGATGTTCCGGCAAATGCATAATGAAATAATTGATGTCCACTTCTTGTAATATCAATTGTCATTGATAAATTATCTTTTTTTGCTTTCTCAATTAACCTCATTCCAATTTGTAGTGCTGTTTCATTTGTAAATTCAGTGAATTGTATCATATCCTCTTGTTTTTCTATATCTTTTAGCATCTTTTCATAATCTTCCATAATAGTTCTCCTTTTCCACCTGTTCTAGTCACACGAAAATAATTAAATAAATCCTAATTACGTATTGAAGTTTTCTTATTTTAATTATACAATAGGAGCAAACAATAAACAATAATAATAAACAATAAACAGTTAACAAATAAAAATTTAAAATGAGGTGTTATAATGGAAAAAATATTATTAACAGGTGGAAATGGTTTCTTTTGTACAAGATTTGCTCAGAGATATCAAAATACTTATGAAATTCTCTCAGCAAATACATCTATGCTTGACGTTACTAATGAAGCTCAAGTAACTGAGACTATTAAAAATTTTAACCCAGACTACGTTATTCATGCAGCTGCTAAAGCAAGTACTGATTTTTGCAATGCAAATCCAGAGCTTGCATATAAAATTAATGTTACAGGAACAATAAACGTTGCTAAAGCTTGCAAAAAAGTACATTCTAAAATGATATTTATTAGTTCTGAGCAAGTTTTTAATGGTAATATTAACGGTGGCCCATATACAGAAGATGTTACTCCTTGCCCTGATACAGTTTATGGTAAAAATAAATATGAAGCTGAAGGCTTACTAAAAGAAATACTAGATGAACTTTGGGTTTTAAGATTTACTTGGCTCTTTGGTATCCCTGAGCGAAATTGTGGTATGTCAGCTAATATACTTTGGGGTACATTAACCGATATTTTAAAAGGCAAAAAAACATTGGTTACACCAAATGAATATAGAGGTCTAACTTATGTTCATGAGGTTATAGACCAATTTCCAAAGATATTTGAAATTCCATATGGTATCTATCATGTTGGAAGTCATAACAGTTTAAGCCGTTATGATATATGCTCTTTAATTATAAAAGAAGTTGGCCTTGAACATAGAATAGAAGAATTATTAGAAAAGGATTTAGAAAAATATAAAAACCATACAAGAGATATAAGGTTATGTACTGATAAAG
>DHIM01000043.1:878-5503 GCA_002403785.1 Clostridium sp. UBA4746 | reverse complement strand
TAAGGTTATGTACTGATAAAATTAGAAGTTATGGTTTAAATTTTTCAGAATCATCAGACGGAATCAAAAAATGTATAAAAGAATTCAAATTAAAATTATAATAAAAAGGAATATATATGTTATAATAGTACTGCACTGCAAATTTAGAATCTAAAGAAAACATTTACAACTTCTACCTTATGGATAGAGTTACTACAAATTCATCAATCAATTCTAACGAAAGCAGAAATTTTCTAGATGTTTTTAGAAAATTATAAGAAATAAGTTATTAGCAAAATTTTAGGAGGCTACATTAATGGAAAATACAGTTACAATATTAAATGAACAGGGATTACACGCAAGACCAGCTTCTATTTTCGTAAAAACTGCGAGCAAATTTAAATGCAATGTAAGTATTGTACATGGCAGCGGAGTTGCAAACGCAAAATCTATAATAAACATAATGAGCTTAGGTTTAAAAAAAGGTGAAGATATTAAAATTATTACAGAAGGAACAGATGAAAAAGATGCTATGGATGCTTTATTAAGCCTTGTAGAAAGTAAATTCGGCGAAAAATAAGCAAAATTAATAGTTAAAAACAACATAAAATATATTATTAAAGTAGAGAAACATATTTAGAATGATAAAGTAACATAAACTTTTCAAAAGTTTATGTTACTTTATTTTTATAATCTATTAATTATTTTATAAGTTAAGCACTTAATAGGAACCCTTGTTGGCTACATTCTATTCGCTCTTGGAATAATCTTTAATGATATTTATCTTTTATTTATAGGTAGAATATTGGATGGCTTTACTGGCGGTAACATATCTATAGCACAATCTGCAATAGCTGATATTAGTACTAACGAAACAAAATCTAGAAATTTTGGCCTTATAGGTATGGCTTTTGGTTTAGGTTTCATTATTGGACCGTACATTTTGATATATGTTTTTTCACTATTTCTAAATATTAATTAGAAAACCCATATCTTAATTAAATTAAGGTATGGGTTAATTGCAATTAAAATATTATTTTAAACTATTATAAATATTGGACAAATTTTCTTTCATACTCTCAACATACGTCTTATTTCCTTCATTGCTTTCTAGTGTATATATTTTTTGAACCTTAGCCCCTACGGATTGCGCAAGTGTCTCAGACACTCTCGGACTAGCAAGTTGTTCCATAAAAATAACTTTTATTTTATCTTTTTTACATAGGTCCACCAATTTTTTTAGTGTTTGAGGGGTAGGCTCGCCTCCTCCAAATACACTTTCTATACTATTTTGTTTTAATCCAAAATCTCTGCACAAATACCCAAAAGCGGCATGACCTGTAACGAAATTCTTATTTGGTAATCCTTGAAATTTTACTTTATATTCGCTATAAAGCTTATCAAGTTGATCAGAAAACTCTAGATAGTTTTTTTCATAAAATTTTTCGTTTTTTTTATCAGCTTTAACCAATGCATCTTTTATGTTTTTAGTTTGTATTTTTGCATCTTTCAAACTAAGCCATATATGTGGATCATATTGGCCGCTCTCCTGAACTTCTCCTGTTGGGTTCTTTAATGGTGTTATCCCCTTAGATGAATTAACTACAGCTAAATCCTTATTATCTATCGCCGTTAAAGTTTTATCTACCCAAGTTTCCATTCCAAACCCAGAGTATACAAACAAATTTGCGCTACCTATGTTTTTCATATCCTTTATTGTTAAATCAAAATCATGAGGTTCAACACCTTCAGGCACAACTGTTGTTACTTCTATTTTGTCTTTCCCAATTGCCTCTGCAAATTCCTTTAGTGGAGTAAAAGACACTACCACTTGTAGTTTTGACTGCGCATTTTGTTTATTATTTGAAGCTATCGTGGACTTTGAGCATCCAACTAATGTAGCTATGATACAGGTTAAAAAAATGACGCTAATAACTTTTTTCAAATTTTTTTCACTCCTCAGTAATTGTTGCAAACCATTTGCATTTACTATTATAATATACTCATGTATCTGCAACTTGTCAATACTTTAATTATCACCTTCAGTGCTGTAATTATACTCAACGCTCCCGTAATCATAATTTTAAATTATATAACTTTAACTAGTTTAGATGTATTGTTAATTTATTATATTGTATATGACACGCAAAAGAAAAGTATGCATTTCTACAATACATACTTTTCTATAAGCCTTAATATAACAATTATACTATCTAACTTTTATTATATTTCCATTATTATTGGTATAATTATAGGTCTTCTCTTAGTTTTTATATATAAAAATTGACCTAAAGCATTTCTAATACTTGACTTTATTACAGCCCATTCTTTAATTTTATTATCTAAACACTGGTCTAATTCTTTTCTAACAATATCCCTAGCCTCGTTAATAAGTTCATTGGATTCTTTCATATATACAAATCCTCTAGTTATTATATCTGGTCCTGCAACTACACTATAAGTTTCTCTTTCTATAGTAACTACAACAGTAAGAATACCTTCTTCAGCTAAGTGTTTTCTATCACGAAGTACAATGTTTCCTACATCTCCTACGCCAAGACCATCTACCATTATAGCTCCAGTTTGCACTCTTCCTGCTATTCTACATTCGCTTGGGGCTACTTCTAATATCTGTCCAGTTTCTGCTAAAAAAATATTATCAGGACTCATTCCTAATTTTTCTGCAAGCAATGCATGCTGTTTAAGATGTCTAAACTCACCATGTACTGGCATGAAATATTTAGGACGAACTAGCGCATGCATTAATTTTAGTTCTTCTTGACATGCATGCCCAGAAACGTGAATTTCTTCTGTAGTATTATATATTACATTAGCACCTTTTTTAAATAGTTCGTTTATAACCTTATATATGAACTTTTCGTTTCCTGGAATTGGTGATGCAGATAATATAACCATATCACCCTTTTGTATTTGTATACTCCTATGAGTAGATGATGCCATTCTTGTTAATGCAGCTAGCGGCTCCCCTTGGCTACCGGTAGTTACTATTGTTACCTTATCATCGGGGTAATTATGAAGTTCTGCCACAGTAATTATTTCTTCTGGTGGTATATGCAAATATCCAAGATTCATAGCTACTTCGGAAATTTTCTCCATACTTCTTCCACTGAAAGCTATTTTTCTACCATTCTGAACTGCACCATTCGCAATTTGTTGTATTCTATGGATGTTTGAGGCAAATGTAGCTACAATTATTCTACCTTCTGCCTTGTGAAATAGATTCTTTAATGTTTCTCCAATTATTTTCTCAGATATAGTAAATCCAGGGCGTTCTACGTTAGTACTATCAGCCATTAGTAGTAATACTCCTTGACCGCCTAATCTTGCAAATCGCTCTAAATCAATAACTTCTCCATCTATCGGAGTGTAATCTATTTTAAAATCTCCAGTATGTATAATTCTTCCAATAGGAGTGTGTATACACAATGAGCAAGCATCTGCTATGCTATGACTAACTCTTATAAACTCTACACTGATTTTATCTAGTTTTACAATGTCACCAGCTTTTACTACATTTAGTGTACAATCTGCCAATATCCCATGTTCTTGCAACTTATTTTCTACTAGTCCGAGTGTTAAACATGTTCCGTATACTGGAACATTCATTTGTTTTAAAACGTAAGGTAATGCCCCTATATGATCTTCATGTCCGTGTGTTAGAAAAATCCCTTTTATCCTATCTTTATTCTCTAAAAGATAAGTTATATCAGGGATAACTAAATCCACCCCATACATATCTACTTCTGGAAATGAAATTCCACAATCTATAACAATAATTTCATCTTTGTATTCAATTGCAGTAATATTTTTCCCAATTTCTCCAAGTCCACCTATTGGAATGACCCTAATTTTATTTTTACCTTTGCTTTTATAATTATTATTCAATATTTCCCTGATTCCTAAATATTTGGCATTTTACCTCTCCAATATTTTCGTTCTGTCGACTAAACATAATGGTTGTATTACAAGGTTCAACTGCTTAGTTTAGTTCTGTTATACTAACAATTCTGTTATATTAACAGTACAGATATACTAAAATTAATATCAACTTACTATTCCAAGTGTTTTATTCTCATTAACTAACCATAAATCAGGATTTTCACCTACCTTTTCTTTTTTATTTTTGTTACATTATTTACATATCTTTTTTCTTAGAATTACTTTGAGAGAATAGTTTGTCTTGCCAAGACTACAACATCTTTTGAATTTTATTCACTGATAGTTATTTTATCTATGTTCAATGATTTTATAAATTCGTTAAGAATTAAAACTTAGCTAACCTATCTCCCTTATACTCGTTTCCCTTGTCTCAATGTTTCTATAAAATCTGCTATATCACATTTCTTTATTCTATAGTGTTCTCCAATTTTAAAGGAAGCTATCTCTCCATCTTTTACTAAATTAATAATAATTTGTTCACTGATTTTAAGATACGCTGCGATTTCACCTATTGTCATTATTTCATCATCTTTAATGTTTTCAATTTTTTCAACCTTTTCATCATCTTCATTATTCTCAGCCATTTTTTCTCCTTTCTTCTAGTATTTTTATAACTTATATTTCAAAGTGCTGCTTTTAGATAAACATCACTTTCTTTTTCTACTGTATGTTACTATATATATTTC
>DHIM01000043.1:0-687 GCA_002403785.1 Clostridium sp. UBA4746 | reverse complement strand
ATATATTTCTAACTTTTTTCTTATTTAAATAAATACTTAAGAAGATAAAACTTTTCAGTGATACTATATCTACAAAATTCTTATTTTTATTCTTAAAATTGCTCCTAGAATGAATTTTCTATTTTTTCCTAATAAATACAATAAGGAAGATTACTTTTATTCTAATCAAATATAATTATACCATATTATATTTGATTATATTCATTTATAATATAAAAAAGGTTGAGAACTTATTTCTCAACCTTAAAGTATCATTTTTGGATAGTAAATATATCCATTATTTTTGTTATTGTCGATTCCTTTTAACATACTTACTAGTTATTTAAAAATATATTTTATACTATTATTGTTATCTCTAGTTATTTACTTATCAAACATAATCTGTTTTTTAAATAGTCCACCTTGCTTAGTGTAGTGCAAAATATACTCTTTATCATAAGCATTATGTATCTCTAAATTCATTATTCCTTTTGTTTTTAGAACCAATTTTATTTTATTAAATTCATCGAGTTCAGCTTTTTCAGTTAGCATAGTATAAGTAAGTTTTTGCGAATACTTTGACCAAGCCTCTAATAGTTCATCAAGTGGTGAGTTTACATCTATATTCATTTATCTTCCTCCTTATATAATATAAATAATTTTATTATTTTATTGTATAGATTTTTACGTCGTACACTCTATTATATC
>DHIM01000027.1 GCA_002403785.1 Clostridium sp. UBA4746 | reverse complement strand
CCTTGTGGAAGAGTAGGTCGTCGCCAGGTTATAGGAAACCACTAAGTTTAACTTAGTGGTTTTATTTTGCGCTATGTAATTATCATATTAAAAGATAATTACATGGCGTTTTTTATTTGCAAATTATTAATATATTAAATAATTAAAAATATGGAATTATAAAGGATATTTTGCCAGAAAAAGTTTTGAGCAGGCTTAATAAATTTGAAAATGAAGCAGTTACATTTATAAAGGATATTGCCTTGGAAATTATGAGGGAGCCTTCTGAAAAAGGTGCTCATAATGAGTACTGATCAAGCTCATAGTCTCGGTGATGCCTTTGGTGTTATTAAAGCTAGTTATGAGGAATGAAAGTTAAGGATACAATTTAATTAAACTTTCTAAATTTAGACCATGACAAGTAACTTTGAATGATAGACAAGTTGTATATTGTGCATTATCATATAGATGAAACTATAATATATATTTTCTAATTAAATAAGGAATAAAGGAGCAGAAATCATGAAAAAAGCAATATTTTTTGACATAGATGGGACACTAATAAATTGTTTAAATGATATAACCGATATAACTCCAAGAGTAAAAGAAAGTATTAAGGCATTACAAAATGCGGGTAACTATATTTTTATTGCAACTGGTAGACCTTATGCATTTATAAGTAAGAAATTACTAGAATTTGGGTTTGATGGATTTGTACTAACTAATGGCGCACAAGTAATAGTTGGAAATGAGGTAATTTACAAACAACAAATTAACAAAGATTCTATAAAAAAAATGGTTGGTAATTTTGAAAAATTTGATATTCAATACATATTGCAAGGCGATGTATATTCATACATGAAGAAACGATACAAAGAGTTATATTCATATTACGATAGTTTTAGAATCTCTAGAAAGTATATAAAAACCGAATATAATATTAATAATATTGATGTTTATAAAATGGAAATGTTGTGCAGTAATAAAGACGCTGCAGAATATTGTCTATCATTACAAGATAAAGAATTTGATTGTAGTCACAACATATCAGGTAACATATTTGAAATTTATTCTAAAAAGAATACAAAAGCGTCAGGAATAATGAGAGCATTGGCTCATTTAAATGTTTCTATTGAAAACAGCTATGCATTTGGAGACGGTAAAAATGATATAGAAATGCTAGAAGCCGTTGGATGTGGAATTGCTATGGGTAACGCTAGTGATAATGTAAAAACTCACGCTAAAAGAGTAACATGTGAAGTTGATAATGATGGAGTAGCAGTAGGGATAGAACAATTTGTAAATCTTAAATTGTAACAAAAATTTATTTAACATAATTTTAAAAACAAAGAATGAATTAATATTCCTTGGAATACTCCACTCTTTGTTTTATGTTATCTTAGAGATGTTACATTATTTACCTCAATACAAGTACCATTAATATATTCAGGGCAATGGCTTAAAATGTTATTTAATCTGTTCAAGTCTTTTTTCTTTTAAAACTTTATTTAAGATAGTAAGGTTAAATAAATCTTTTGTATCTGGTTCGGATTTTAAGAAACCTTCTTTAACTGAAGATTTAACAAACTCAAGTACGGAGTCCTTTTCTGGATTATTTGTGATTGTTAATCTTTTAAAAGCAGCGTCTAAAACGTCCTTTGATATTCCTTTTTTAGTTAATTCAGTAATTTGTTTATTAACTATTTCCTTGGCCTTATCTGGGTTTTTATTAATATAATCGGTTGTCTCTACATGATTTTTTATGAAATTTTCAACAATTTGTGGATGATCCTTTAAAAATTGAGTTCTAACCACTACTACAGCAGTAGTATATTTCCCAGCTCTATATACATCTTTATAATCTAAAATAATATTTGCTTTTGCTTCTTTAATAAGTCTAGAACCCCAAGGTTCTGGTACTATGGCTGCATCTATGTCTCCCTTTTGTAGTAAGGTTAAAGTATCTGCATTTGCTGCTTGCATCACTTCAACGGTTCCGCCCTTTGTTTTATCTTTAAGTCCATTTGCAGACAATATATTTCGAAGTGTTAAATCTTGAGTGCTTCCAAACTGTGGAACTGTAATTTTCTTACCACTTAAATCTTTTAAATTCTTAATAACTAATCCTTTTCTAGATACAAATATTGCACCAGCGTCTGTAGCACCTGCAATGATTTGAATGTCACCTTTTGATTTTGCATATCCATTAATGGCAGGACCAGGTCCTATATAACCTATATCAATAGCTCCTGTAAACAGTGCTTCTATTTCTGCTGGACCCGCATTAAACAGTTTCCAATCTATTTTGTTCGTTTTTCCGATGGCCTTTTGGAAACTCCCCTGGTCTTTACCTACAAGTGCTTGTGAATGAGTTATGTTTGGAAAATATCCAACCCTAACATTAACAGCTTCATTTTCTACTTTTTTGGATGAGCAACCCGATAATCCTCCAATAATCGTAATACCTAAAAATAATATCAGTGAAAATTTAAAACCCTTTGAATTTATCATTACATATCCCCCTTAATTAAAATAATGTTTTATTTAGAAACTAGTAAAAATACTCATTGATTATCAAGTGTGGTTATTCCATTTCCCAATATCCTATTAAATATATTTAATTCCTAGCAATTGAGTATGTTTAATAGGATATATAATAACTAATATATTAATACTTAAATGGAAGTATGTCAATATGTTTTGAAAATATTTTATGTTATAATATTTAAGGTATATTATATTACAAAGTGAATTAGGAAGGAAGCATAGATGGATGGGGGAAAGCAAATGTCTTTACAAATAATAATTGTTTTAATTCTTACTGTTATAATTTCTATAATTTCAACGCTAGCTTATTCTGTAAGAATTGTTGGTGTTAGAACAGGAAGAATAGCAGTATCTTTTGCAGTATTTAATATTTTTGCATTAATTTCTAGAACTGCAAATAGTATTCAAGCGCCACTACTAGCAAAAAAAATTGAAAATACTATAAAAATAGGAAATCCTCAAATTTTATTAGCTACATTCAGATGGATACTATTTTCTACAACACTCGCAACGATTATTGGCGCAGCTTTAATGCCAACATTTATAAAAATTTTTGGGAAAGTTGTAGAATCATTTAGTATTAATCGTTCAATACCTAAATTATTATTACATGGTTTTTCAAAATCAGGAATAGAGCAGTTTAAAAGTAGTGTTACAAAACCAAAAAAAGAAAATTTGGCACAATTAAAAAGTTTGAAAATGATTCCTAAAAAAATTGTTTTACTTAACACTATAGCATTTGCAATATCAACTGTTGGTGTTTTAGCATCATTGTATGCAGGGTGTTTAAATCCAGAACTAAGGACAACATGTAGTACGTTATCAGCTGTAATAACTGGTATTGCAACGATAATTATGGTTATATTTACAGATCCATTTATATCAATTCTAACCGATGATGTAATAAATGGAGAATGTACCCAATTACAGTTTGATAGATGTATAATTTTTATTGTTGGAGGATTAATTGTAGGTACGCTTTTAGCACAGATTTTATTAGTCCCAGCGGCGCAGGTAATATCATTTGTAGCTAAATTAATTTAGAATATAGTAAAATGTAGGATATTGTGGTATTATGTAAAGTGATTAAAATTTATTTGTATTTTAATAAAAATGATTTCTTCTAAATATTATTAATAATAATATTTAGATGCATTATCAAATTTAATATATTAGAGGTAATTATAATGAGAAAAGGATATTGGTTTATTATTCTGTCTGCATTTCTATTCAGCACTATGGAAATAGCTTTAAAAATGGTTTCCATTCAGTTCAATCCTATACAGATAAGTTTTTTAAGATTTTTCATAGGTTCTATACTACTACTTCCCTTAGCTCTTAAAAACTTAAGAAACAAAGAAATTTCCTTAAGCAAAAATGATTTTAAATTCTTCATCATCACAGGTTTTATATGTGTTGTAGTGAGTATGACATTTTATCAACTTGCTATTTTATACTGTAAGGCATCTTTAGTTGCAATTCTTTTCAGTTGCAATCCTGTATTTGTAGTTACGTTTGCCTTTTTTTTAATTGGTGAAAAATTGTATAAGCATACTATTATATCTATGGGTTTAAGTATATTTGGAATGATATGTATATTGAATCCTTTTAACATGACAATCAGTTTTAAAGGGATAATATTTATTGTTATATCTTCTATAACTTTTGCTTTATATAGTGTAATAAGCAATAAGAAATGTGAAAGACTTGGAGGCGTAGTAATAAACTGCTTTAGCTTTTTATTTGGTAGTCTAGAAATGTTAGTACTTATCCTTATCACAAAGTTAAGTTTTGTATCAAGTTTTTTCTCTACTAATGGATTAAAAGAATTCTCGAATATTCCAATTTTTCATGGTATAACTTTGTATAATTTACCTATCCTAGCGTATATTAGTATTTTTGTTACTGGCTTAGGTTACACATTTTACACATTAGCAATGGAAGAGACTTCGGCGTCTACTGCCTCAATAGTATTTTTTATTAAACCCGCATTAGCACCAATTCTAGCTTTAATAATACTAAAAGAAGCTATTGATCTAAATACAATAATAGGAATTGTGTTAATTATATTAGGTTCAATTATTAATTTTAGAGCAACTAGCAAGAGATCAAAGTTACGTATTAATGAAATAGAAGTAAATAGTAAAGCTATATAAAGTTTTTATAGATATTTAATAACAAATTAATATAGCATTGCGTAATAAGATACAATTATATGTAAAAACCCTAGAAGTGATAATAATGCTTTTAGGGTTTTTGCTGTCTGTCAAAAGTTAATGATATCCAAAATCATGAGTTTATAGGTTGTACATAGACTATAGTATAGAAGAAGAGTATACTAACGAGGAAATGTGATTTATTCATAATGTATACGATTTTAGTGTGTTATAAATAACTTAACACATTAAAAATTTTCATAATAAAACCCTGTCGAAATCTTCGAATGATAAATATAAAAATAGAATTATTCACCAAGTTTACTTCGTACAGTTTTATTTAAAGGGAAATAATATTCTCAATTAGACAAGGAGGTTTTTTAAGTGACTAAAAATAGTGCAAATGTAAGTGAAAGGATCTCAAAATTAGCTGATAACTTGTATTCGGTAACTCCTGAAATTGAGGCTGAAAGAGCAATTTTAATTACAAAATCTTATAAGGAAACTGAAGCTTATCCTATGATTACAAGGCGAGCTAAAGCATTAGAGAAAATATTAAATGAAATGACAATAGTTATTCGTGATGATGAACTTATTGTAGGGAATCTAACTATAAAGCCTAGGGCATGCCAGATATTCCCTGAATTTTCGAACAAATGGGTTTCCCAGGAATTTGAAACTTTAGCTAAAAGAAAAGGTGATGTATTTCTTATAAGTGATGAAGTAAAGACAAGGCTTAAAGAGGTGTTCGGATACTGGGATGGAAGAACTACTAATGAACTTGCTACAGAATTTATGTTTGAAGAAACTAAGCAGGCAATGAATGCTGAAGTATTTACAGTAGGTAATTATTATTTTAATGGTGTAGGACATATTTGTGTGGATTATGGTAAAGTTTTATCTATAGGATTTAAGGGGATAATTGCACAAGCTGAGGCCGAAAAGGCTAGATCAGATAAAGGTGATCCAAATTATATAAAAAAGCAAAGCTTTTTAAATTCAGTAATAATTACAGCAAACGCTACTATAAATTTTTCTAAGAGATTTGCAAATCTCGCAAGAAAATTAGCAAATGAAACTACTAATTCAACAAGAAGAGAAGAATTATTAACAATTGCTGGAAATTGCGATAATGTGCCGGGAAACCCGGCTAGAAACTTCCATGAAGCATTACAATCCTTCTGGTTTGTTCAAGCGGTAATACAAATAGAATCAAACGGACATTCAATTTCCCCAATGCGTTTTGATCAGTATATGTATCCATATTATAAAAATGATAACTTGTCTAGTGAATCAGCTCAAGAGCTTTTAGACTGTTTATGGGTTAAATTCAATGATATAAATAAGGTGCGTGATGAAGCTTCAACAAAAGCCTTTGGTGGATACCCAATGTTTCAGAATTTAATTGTTGGTGGACAAAACATTGATGGGAAAGATGATACGAATGACCTTTCCTTCATGTGTCTTACAGCAACTGAGCATACGAGACTTCCTCAACCATCAATATCTATCAGAGTATGGAACAAAACTCCAGATGAGTTATTACTAAGAGCGGCCGAAGTCACTCGTTTAGGACTCGGAATGCCTGCTTATTATAATGATGAAGTTATAATACCATCGTTTATAAGCCATGGAGTAACGTTAGAAGATGCTAGGGATTATGGAATAATAGGCTGCGTAGAACCTCAAAAGGGTGGTAAAACTGAAGGGTGGCATGATGCTGCTTTCTTTAATACAGCAAAGGTACTAGAAATTACAATAAATAATGGAATGGAAAATGGTATACAACTTGGTTTATTAACAGGTGAGTTTGTATCATTTACAACTTTTGATCAATTTATGGATGCGTATAAAAGGCAAATGGAGCATTTTGTTAGATTACTTGCTAATGCGGATAACAGTGTAGATTTGGCACATGGAGAAAGAGCACCACTTCCATTTTTATCATCAATGGTGGATGATTGTATAGGACGTGGAAAGTCACTTCAAGAAGGGGGAGCATATTATAATTTTACTGGGCCTCAAGGCGTAGGTATAGCTAATGTTGCCGATTCACTGTCCGCAATTAAGAAACTAGTATTTGAGGATAAGAGTGTCTCACTTCGAACTTTAAAAGATGCTCTTGACAGTGATTTTGGTGAAACTATAATGAGTGACATAGAGAAGTTAAAATTAGATGATAAGAAAATATTAGTAGATGATTTAGAATCGTCTAAAGTTATAAATCTTGGAAGTTACGCTAAGAAGGAAAACCTTCGTCAGATGCTTTTAAATAGAGCACCTAAATTTGGTAATGATATAGATTTAGTAGATGAATTGGCACGTTTAACAGCAACAATTTATTGCCGAGAAGTTGAAAAATACACAAACCCTCGTGGAGGTCGGTTCCAACCAGGTCTATATCCAGTTTCTGCAAATGTTCCTATGGGTTCACAAACTGGGGCAATGGCCGATGGGAGAAAGGCTGGAGAAGCTTTGGCTGACGGTGTCTCCCCGGTTTCAGGAAGGGACAAAAATGGCCCAACGTCTGCTGCTAATTCAGTTGCTAAAATAGATCATTGCAGGGCATCTAATGGAACTTTGTTTAATCAAAAATTTCATCCATCAGCAATAGAGGGACAATCTGGGTTACAAAACCTAACAGCTTTACTACGAACCTTCTTTGATCAAAAGGGGATGCATGTACAATTCAATGTAGTAAGTAGAGAAACTTTACTTGATGCACAAAAGAATCCGAATCAATATAAAAGTTTAGTAGTACGTGTAGCTGGTTACAGTGCTCACTTTGCTTCACTAGATAAAACAATACAGGATGATATAATAATGAGAACTGAACAAACAATGTAATTCATTATTATGCATAATAAGATAATTGGAGGTAGAGAATGCCGATATCTGAGCCAAAGTTAAACACAAAAGGATTAGTTTTTGATATTCAGAAGTTTTCTGTTCATGATGGTCCAGGTGTTCGCACAATAGTTTTCTTAAAAGGATGTCCATTATCCTGCAAATGGTGCTGTAATCCAGAATCTCAATCAGACGTGCCACAAGTTATGTTTATTGCGCAAAATTGTATAGGATGCAAGAGATGCGGTGAGGTTTGCAATAATTCTGCAATTGATTTTAATTTGCTAAATAGGGTTGATCAAAATAAATGTGTTCATTGTGGTAAATGCGTTGAAGTTTGTTTCTCCGAGGCTTTAAATATGGCTGGAACTGTAAAATCAGTAGAGAAAATATTAACAGAACTGAGTAAGGATAATATAATGTATAGGCGTTCTGGCGGTGGTATTACTCTCTCGGGTGGAGAAGCATTAGATCAGCCAGATTTTGCAGAGGAATTACTAAAAGGATGTAAATTAAAAGGATTTCATACTGCAATAGAGACATCGGCATTTACGAGTAGTACTGTTTTAGATAGAGTTTCACCTTGGCTAGATTTAATTATGATGGATATTAAACATATGGATTCTAGTAAACATAAGGAATATGTTGGACAAAATAATGAAATCATCCTAGAAAACGCTAAAATAATTGCACAATCAGGTAAACCATTAATTATAAGAATTCCTATAATTACGGGATTTAATGATGATGAAAAAAATATTAGAGCTACTGCAAAATTCGTAGTTAGCTTAAAGAATGTTCAGGAAGTGCATTTGTTACCTTATCATCGCCTTGGACAAAATAAATATGATTATTTGGGATGTATTTATAAGCTGTTAGAATTAAAACCATCTTTAGAGGAAGACATGGAATATCTTAAAAAAGTAGTAGAAGCTGAAGGCATAATATGCAAAATAGGCGGAATTGAATAAATAATAAAAGTTAGAGGATGTCTCAAGAGCAAATTGAGACATCTTTGTAGCGTATGTAACTATTAACTAAAAAAAATCATACAAAGTTACTTTATATCCTAAATTAGTTATGTAAAAAAAGGAAATTTGTATTTAATGTAGAATATATATAAGTAACTTGTAATAAAAGTATTAATTAACTTTAGAATAAACATTTTATAGAATATATTCTTTTCAGGAGGCTTTAATTCTTATATGATACATAATAAATATACCAAATATTATATTTTCTTCATATCTTTATTTAGCATTTTTCTTTTTTTTCAAAGCTCTGTTTATGCAGAGAATACGGTTCAGAAGAATGTACTGATTTTGAATTCATATGGTAATGATAGTAGTATTACTGCTGGTAATCAATCAATAGATTGGACTGGTCAAATTACATCTGCAATAAATTCAGAGTTTATAAATAGCAAAAAGAATATAGATGTTAAAATTCAATATCTTGATTCAGATTATAATTTTGAAGATGAGTTTTCACAGGCGTTTTATAAATTATTTGAATTTAAATACAGAAGCGCTAAATTTGATGTCATAATTACTTTAGATGATAATGCATTTAAATTTTTACAGAAATATGGGGATACTTTGTTTCCTAATACTCCAGTTGTATTTTGTGGAGTGTATAACTTTAATAAATCTATGATTAGTAAACATCCTCTTTTTACAGGGCTTGTAAAGAGTCCGGATATTCAAAATACTATCAATATTGGGTTAAAGCTTCATCCAAGTACTAAGCAAATATTTATAATTACTGGTAAAAGCTCAAAGGGGATAGTTGCTAAAAATATTATAGAAGGTTTAGTACCTTCATATAAAAATAAAGTTAAATTCTTATTTTCGGACGAAGAGAATATTACAAAACTTAAAGAAAAGATAAATAATTTACCTAAAGATACTATTATTTATTTTGATCCTAATGGAACAATTAAAAATAATGATGGTAATTATACTTCAATTGAGGAAACTGTTGAGACTCTTTTTAAACATATAAATATACCCATGTATTCTACAGACTATTTATACACTAACAAACAAAGTGTTGGTGGAGTGGTTACATATGGTAATGATTTAGGAAAACAAGTAGGTAAACTAGCGTTAAAGATATTGAATAATGGAAAAGTATCTAATATACCTGTTACTGAGGATTCAGCTCATAGATATGTATTTAATTATGAAAAATTAAAGCAATTTAATATTAGTATAAAAGA
>DHIM01000157.1:8354-18557 GCA_002403785.1 Clostridium sp. UBA4746 | reverse complement strand
TGAAATGAAGTAAAAAAGTTACAATAGGTTAATTCAAAATAAAAAGTTGGTACTCTGTGCTACTATTATTGGAGGAAAAGAATGGAAAACAGTACATATACAAATGACAAAAGGGAAAAGAAACAAAAATACTTGGGAGATAAGGGTTTTATAATATTTATAGCATTTTTAAGTGCATTTATACCTTTATCCACAGATATTTACCTGCCAGCACTTCCTACAATGGTCGAAAGCCTTAACACAACAGCAAGTCTAGTAAATCTTACATTAATGTTTTTCTTTATATTCTATGCTGTAGGAACCTTATTCTGGGGGCCCCTTAGTGATAAATACGGAAGGAGAAGGGTATTACTTATAGGATTATCTATATATTCCATAGGGAGTATTTTATGTATATTTTCTGCGAGTGTTTATCAACTTATCTTTTTTCGTATTGTTCAGTCTATTGGTTGCGGTGCTGCAACGGCAGTAGCAACAGCAATAGTAAAGGATGTATACAGTGGTAGAAGGCGGGTAACTATAATAGCTTTAGTTCAGTCTATGGGAATGTTATTACCAATAATTTCACCGGTATTAGGTGCAATTATACTAAGTGTTCTTTCTTGGCGTGGAGTATTTATTGTGTTGTCTATTATAGGAGTTTTGGCTTTAGTTGGAAGCATAGCCATGGAAGAAACTAACCAGGACCTAAATACAGGGAGTATATTTAGGTCAATAGGAAGGTTAGGTGTAGTTGCGAAAAATAAGAGCTTTATTTTACTTCTGATAATACTTTCAATGACATCTGTTGCTTCTATGTCATTTATATCGGCATCCTCCTATATTTACGTGAATGGTTTTGGATTAAGTGAAAAGGTATATAGTTATTATTTTGCAATGAACGCGGTGTTTTACCTGCTAGGACCGCTATTATACATTAAATTATCAAAAGTATATTATAGTAATTCAATTATAACTGTTTCATTTGTTGTGACTAGTATAAGTGGGTTATTAATTTGTACTATATGTAATTTAAGTCCTTTAGTTTTTGCAATATCCTTAATACCTGCTCGCTGTTTGGAAACATTATGGCACCTGCAAGAACTAATCTTATGCTTGAACAGTTACAGGGCGATATTGGTGCAGCCTCATCATTAATGAGTTGTGCAATGACCTTCTATGGTAGTATTGGTATGTTTATAATTTCCTTGAATTTTTCTAATAAGATAGCTGGTAATGGGATTGATGTTTTTAGTAATAGGAATTGTTTGCCTTATATTATGGCTAATTGTCTCTAAAAAACCATATATTAAGCAAGTAACCTATCATCTAGATGCAGCAAAAGAAAAAGTTGATAAATTATATTAGTGTTGAAGAACTTTAAAGCTAGATTAACTCTGAAATATATAAGATGTAAATACCATTCAAGCATAAAACCAATCTATTGAAATATAAATATATTAGTGTTAAAGAATTTTTGAAAAATGGGGGATGAGATAACATTGAAGAAGTTATCAAAGATATTATCTATATTACTTATGGTAGCATTATTAGTAACAATTAATTTTGATGTATATGCTAAATCGAGGTCTGGTGGATTTAAATCTAGTAGTAGTCATAGTAGTTCAAGTAGTTCAAGTAGTAGTAAAAGTTCAAGTAGTAGCGGTAGTGGAAGTTTTAAATCAAGTAGTAGCTACTCCAAACCATCAATCTCAACAACGAAACCATCAACATCAACTAATAAATCGACAAGTACGAGTGATGTAAATAAAAGTAGTAACAATAGTGGAGTAAAAACACCAGTTATAGTTAGTAATAATAATTATAATAGTAGAAGTTTTATGCCAATGATATTATACGGAAATTCGTTTTCTAGCATAATATTAAGGTATGCAGGTTTAGTAGTAATCATAGTAATATTATTCTTTGTGTACAAATTTATTAAAAGAAAACACTAATATATGGTAAGGGAGAGTTAAAATTTAAATGAGTAATGAAAGAGAATATTTAAGTAAAATGAGTGAGACTTATGTGAAAGCGCATGGCGATTTATTTTTAAAGGTATATTCTAATGAGTTTAGAGATGATACATTAAAGAACAAAGTTAAAGCGTTGAAGTTTAAAAAAATATCAGAGGATTTTGCTGAACTAGTAAATAAAGCTATTAAAGAGTCTGGTAAACTAACACACATCGTAGTAGATGATACTAAAGAAGTTCGTGAGTATCATAGAAAATACGTGAATCAATTAAATCAAGTTCAAAATTGTTCTAAGTGTGAATGTGTAGAGTGTGAATATGAGTGTAAATTTAGTTCTTGTGGTAATTGTTTATCAGGATGCAGAGTTGAAAATTGTGATAAAAAAGAGAACTGTATAATAGAAAGTACTAAGACACTTAAGTTATACAATGATAAAAAAGAAAGAGATGTTGAATTTGAGATATTAGCAATAGTAGAGAGTAAGGCATATGATAAAAAGTATATACTTCTTCAAGAAAAGGAAGATGAGGATAATAAACAAATGTTTATTATGACTGATGGACTTGAGGATACTGAGTATATAAATATAGAAAATGAAGAAGAGCTAGAGAATATAGCTGGACTATTCATGGAGAGCTAGTATATTATTAAGATCATAAATAGACATATTAAATATAACAGGGGGAATATAAATAATGGTAATATTTGATAGGATAGGTAATAGTCTGAAAGCGGGAGTTAATAAAATAATGGATGCAAATGAGGATACAGAGGCTCTTATAGACCAAGCAATAAGAGATAAAGATGAAGCCTTAAATGTAGCAAAGACTAAATCAGCTGTAGTTTTTGGAAATGTAAAAAGACTTGAAAGAGAAATGAATTCGTCTATTGAAGACATGAGTAATTGGGAATCTAAAATAAAAATGGCTATAGAAAAAGGTAATGACGAATTAGCTAGTAAAGCAATAGCTAAACAAAAAGAGTGTGAGGCTACGAGCGCCTCATTATCAAAAGCTTATCAAGCCTCTAAAATTACTGCAGACAACTTAAAGAAAAGCCTATTAGAATTAGGTGATGATTTAAGAGATTTAAGAGGCAAAAGAGATGGTTTAATAGCTAGACTTAAAACGGCTGAGGCGACGAAGCAAGTTAATGAAATTACAGCTAATGTTAGAACAAAAGGTAATAGTATTGATTTAGATAGATTAGAACGTAAGATAGAAGAAACAGAATGTTTAGCAGAGGGGTTAGGAGAACTCAAAGTTGAATCTTTAGAGGATGAATTTGAGGCTCTAGAAAAAACATCTGTAAGTGATGATCTAGCAGCTTATAAAACTAAATATGCTAAACAATAATTAATACTATAAAGGCTATAATGGATAGGTATTTAATGACTATCCATTATAGCCTTTTAGCAATTTATCCCAATGTTATTTCAAGAACCTAACCCAGCACCTTTAAAATATATATTTGTGGTTTATGTATAAAAGTCGACTTGAAAAAGTTGACTTTTTTAAGGTAGAGAAGACTATGAAAATTTAGCGCAGTAATCATTTTATTATCCTTTTACCTATAATAAATTTTTCTTTGTAATAGCCGGTTAATTCAGAAATTTTTATAACATCACCAGATTTTGGAGAATGGATAAATTTATTGTTTCCAATATATATTCCAACATGAGATACTTGATATGGCAGAGCTGAATTTGTCATAAAAAACACCAAATCTCCATTCTTAAGATAATTTATCTTAATTGAAATACCTTTATTTACCTGGTCCATGGTCGTTCTAGGCAGATTTATACCGAAATGTTTATAAGTATACTGTACAAACCCAGAACAATCAAATCCTCCACTTATATATTTTCCAGTAGCATCGGATATTGCTGGCGTTGTGCCACCCCATAAGTAATTCATTCCTAGGAATGTATCTGAATATGATACTAAATCATTTCCATTTACTAAAACATCGTATTGTTGTCCCTTTGGTATATATTCAGCTTTATTTAGTGGAGTTTTAAAATTTGAGAAAATGGTGAAAATCATATATACTAGGGTTACAACTACAAGAATTAATGTTATTAGTGAAAATCTAAGCCGATTTCTTTTATTATAAGATGTTCTCATATTTCCTCCCATTCTCCAATATTTTAAATAACCTTATATTAAATTACTGTAGCATTTCTAATAATATTCTGAAATGTTTAGAAAAATTAAGAAGATAGTTTATTTGTTTTGTTAAAACAAGCTTCAGTAGGGAAGTATAAAATTATTGAATAAAATGGAGAGTGTGATTACATAAAACAAGCATGGTTGATTGTTCAAAGAATATTAATTTAAATTGGAGGTAATTTACGATGAAAACTAAAATATATTACGTTATGGATACTATGTGTGGATGGTGTTATGGTTCTAGTGATGTGATAACAAAGATACAAGAAAAGTATAAGGATATTTATGATTTTAACCTTTTGCCAGGAGGAATGTGGACTGGTGATAATGTTAAAAAAATGAACAGCGATTTGAGTGAGTTTGTAAAAGGTCATAATGTAGAAATAGAGAAATTAACTGGTAAGAGGTTTGGAGAAGGCTATAAGAAAAATGTATTAGAGGGGTCAGCTATAGTTCTAGATAGTTTTCCCGGAGCGAAAGCAGTGGTTGTAATCCAAAAATTAAAAAAGGAAGTGGCTTTCAGCTTTCTTAAGAGAATTCAAGATTCCTTTTTTGTTGATGGAAATGATATGAATAGTTTAGAGGTATACACCGAAATAGCTGAAAGTTTTAATATATCTAGTGAGGAGTTTGTTAAAGAGTTTAACTCAGAAGACATAAGACGAGAGACTTTTAAGTGTTTTGACATGGCAAACTCAATGGGTGCTACAAGCTTTCCAACTATTATATCAGTAGGAGGCAACAAGATAACCAAAAAGTCACAAGGTTTTAGTAGTTTTGATGATTTAGATAGAATTTTTTCTTCTACGGATTTTGCTAATGAATATCTTGAGAAATAGAAAATATTTAATAAATAAAAGCTGTGAAGTAATTATTTCACAGCTTTACAATTTCATTTACTGGCAGTGTTTTTTGATTTTCACTCGAGACAAAATTATAATTGTAACTATAATACAGACCGTTCCTCTCCATTATTGCCGTAGATTGGATATAGTTGAAGGGGCAAGGAATTTAATATAGTTGGGAAAGAAAAAAGGAGATTATACTTTAAGTAATGGGTTCATAAGCTATGATATAATGTATATGTTACTATTCTTTATGGGAGGACAAAAATATATGATAGGGACATTACTTCTAAATAGATATGAGTTATTAGAGAGCATTGGCGAAGGTGGCATGGGAACTGTTTATAAAGCAAAGTGCCACTTATTAAATAGATTTGTCGCTGTAAAGATATTAAAAGCAGAGTTGAGTAATGATGAAGAGTTTGTTTCCAGGTTTAAAAGAGAAGCTACTTCAATTGCAAAATTGTCACATCCAAACATAGTGAATGTTCATGATGTTGGTGAAGAAAACCATATTAATTTTATAGTTATGGAATATATTAATGGAATAACATTGAAGCAAGTAATAAAGGAAAATGGTAGGCTTAGCTCAGAGAAGACTTTAGATATAGTTTTGCAAATAGCCAAAGCACTTGAGTGTGCACATATTAACAATATAATTCATCGAGATATAAAACCGGATAACATTATGATAAAAGAAGACAACACGGTTAAGGTTATGGATTTTGGGATAGCTAAAGTTATAGGTTCTAGAACAGTGACCAATTCTAGTAAAGTTATGGGTAGCGTACACTATTTTTCTCCGGAACAAGCAAAAGGAAAGTTAGTGGATTGTAGAACAGACATATATTCATTAGGTATTGTGATGTATGAAATGGTGACTGGGCAAGTACCTTATAATGCAGAAAGCTCTATTACCATAGCTATGATGCATATCCAGGAACCTGTTACTGCGCCCAAAGAAATCATTACTGATATACCTGAAAATATAAACCAGGTAATCTTGAAGGCAATGCGAAAGGAACCTATTAAAAGATACCAAACGGCTAAAGAAATGGCAGATATAATAAGTGCAATTAAGGAAGATTCTAATTATAAAGTTAAAATCTACAATGAATTTGAATTAGATGATGTTACAAAGATTGCGGGAGCAGCAATAGCTTCTGATATAAAAAATGATTTCACAACGGTTATGAGTCAAGCAGAAGTCTTTGAAAAAACGGTCGCTGGAAAAACGGTAATTAAAAAAGATGGAGAAGTACTACCTGTAAATAAGAAGACCAGTAAGAATAAAAAGGTTATGATAATTATTGCATCAATTATTTTGGCTATTATTTCTTCTGTTTTAGGGAAATTTCTTTCTAAAGGGACGTCTGCTTATGCACCAACTCCCGTTGTAAAAACTACCATTCCAAAAGCAGATGTAAAAACACCTGTAATTGAAAAGAAATTTGTACCAGCACTTATAGGGAGAACTCAAGATATTGCAAAGCAGATTGTAGTTAATAATGGATTTTTGCTTGGTGATATTACAAATAATTATAGTAACAGTATTGCTAAGGGTTTAGTTATTAGTCAATCACCTGTGGTAAATACATCTTATGAAAAAGGTGGCAAAATAAATTTAGTTATAAGCCAAGGAAAAAAGATAGTTCAGGTTACACCGCCACAAGTAATGAGAGGAAAAGATATAAAAAAGGTCAGAGCGATGCATGAAAAAAGGTCCAAGGGTAATCATTCCAAAAATTAAAGTTGACACAAAGATAGAACCAGCATTTAAATGCTGGTTCTTTATATATACTCAATATAATATCTTATAAAGACAATTACTATTTTCAAGTGAAGTGCATATGATAAAATAAAAAAAATTTAATGCAAAATGAAAGAAGGAGATACAAACGGAGACTATAATAATTTTTATCATAGGAGTGCTACAAATTACCATACTTGATTTAACATTATCTGGTGATAACATTGGTGTTATTGCACTAGCAACGAAAAACTTATCGCCTAAATATGCTGAAAAGGCTAGTTTTATAGGAAT
Organism: Clostridium sp. UBA4746; assembly: GCA_002403785.1. GTDB lineage: Bacteria > Bacillota > Clostridia > Clostridiales > Clostridiaceae > Clostridium_AD. The sequence goes on along the minus strand of DHIM01000157.1, from coordinate 11,539 downwards.
AGCAGGAGCAATAGGACTAAGAGTAGTATTTGCTTGTGTTATTACTCAAATAATGAATATACAGTGGTTACCAATTAAATTAGTTGGTGGGATTATTTTAGTGAAAATCACATGGGATTTTATTAAGCCCGCTCACCAAGAAGATGATCGTAGTGTGAAAAAAGCGGATAAATTTTGGGAAGCGGTAGCTATAATTGTTATTGCGGACATTAGTATGAGTCTTGATAATGTAATTGCAATAGCTAGTACAGCGGATGGTAATGTGTCATTAGTTATTATTGGTATTTTGATAAATATACCAATAATTTTCTATGGTAGTCAATTTGTATCAAACTTAATGAAAAACCACCCTTTGGTAATATATTTAGGTGGTGCAATATTAGCTCATACATCTCTTAAAATGATACTGGAAGATAACTTAACAATAAAATATATAGGTCTTTCACACATCGGTTCATTAATAATTCCATGGGTTTTTGCCATTGCTATATTGTGGTATGGACATTTAATAATAAAAAGGACAGAAAAGAAAAGCCTACGCTTGAAGGCAATACATAAGATATAATGTTTATAAGGACTAAGTTAATAACCACCTTAATAAATTAAGATGGTTATTTTTATATTAATATTACATGATTTAAGCTGAACTATTTTTCATTATATCTTAATCTTAGAAACTAACTCTTTGAGATTATTTGAACTTTCTTTTATATTTTTTGTTTGTTGTAAAACTTCATCTGCTTTTTCCAAAATTATCGATGCCTTTTGCGCAATGTTTGTTGTGGCTGTGGCTCCATCAGTTGCAGAAAGAGTTACTCCATTTATGGCACTCATTACATCTTTTATGGATACTCTTAGGTCTTCTGATGTATTACTAAAGTTAGAAACAAGTTTATCTATAAACTCAGCATCCTTACTATACTTCTCACCAGTTTGAACTAACTCACCATAATCTTTTATTATTTGATTGTCAATAAATTTCAATATTTCCTCTGAACTTTCAGAAAGATTATCAACAGAATTTATTACGGATTTAGTTATATTTTGGATTTCGGTTGCTGTCTTCTTTGTTTCTTCTGCTAATTTTCTAATTTCATCTGCTACTACTGAAAATCCTTTTCCAGCCTCACCTGCTCTTGCTGCTTCTATTGCAGCGTTAAGAGAAAGCAGGTTGGTTTGTGAAGATATTGATAATATAGCACTTACCAAACTATTTATTTGTTCAACCGACTTTGATTGCTCTAATGCCACTTTTAATTTTTTGTTAGTAGATAAATACACTTTATTTACATTCTGACTTGAGGATGTTGCACTTAACTTTAGCAAACTAGCCCTAGTACTAATCTCTTTGGAGGAAATTGAACCTTTCATTGCCTCAGTAGCTATAAGTGTAATTGCTCTTTCTATTTCTAGAGATGATGCATTCATTTCTTCTGAGGAAGCTGCTGTTTCTTGCATTCCTGCAGCTAATTGTTCCGTGTTTGCAGAAACTTCCTGTATCTGTGCATTTAATGCATTTAATGTATTGCCGGTAGATTTAACTGAATTATTAACATTTGCTACTTCAACTTTAACATTCCTAACTATATCTCTTATTGATTTCTGCATCTTATCCACTGATTTCGCTAAAATTCCAATTTCATCCTCCATTTGTAAGTAATTACAAGGAATTTCTTTAGTAAAATCTGCATCAGCCAATAATTTTAAATGATCTGATATATCAACAACAGGCTTGATTGACCTTTTAATAAGTAGATACATAAAAATAATAACTATTAATGTGATAATAACAAACACTATTAATATCATTTTTAAAAGTATATTATATTGTGCATAAACGCTGGAATACGGGATAATTGAAACAAAAGACCAATGAGTGTCCGTCCAATTTGTTGTTATTGGTTCATAAACTTTTAATGACATCAGTCCTGTATCTGAAGCTTTAGAACTTAGTGTAAAGCTTTCACCACTAGCTATTTTTTGTACTGTATCAGTTTGCGTTTTATCAAGAGTAGTAATATTTTTCGTAATAAGAGTTTTATCTGATCCATAAGCTACAAGTTGACCTTTATCAGTAATCATTCCTGCATATCCACTCATAGGCCTTGCCTCGTTTACCTTTGCTTGCAAAGCACTTAACGCTATATCAGCACCAACAATTCCGACGAAGTTACCTGATTTATCTATAATTGGTATTATTATAGAAGTCATTAATATATCCTTACCATCAATTTTATATTTAAAAGGTTCTATTAACGTTGGTTTCTTAGTTGTTTTAGGTAATAAGTAATAGTCTCCTATACCTGCGGTAGTATAGTCTGTAAGGGGAACTAAATTTATACTGCTCCCTGATCTAACAATATATGGAATGAATCTTCCGGTTGCATCATATCCTTTTTTGTTAATGTAGTCATTGTCTTTACCATCAAATTTATTTGGTTCCCACAATGTGTAAACGCCTAATAACGATGGAGTTTTTTCCAATGTTGCTTTAAGTTGATCTATTACTTTTTCTCTACTTAGAGTACCTGTTTGTTGTGCGAATAATATCGAGTTGTAAATTCCATTAACTGTAGCATGTGCTTCATTCATATCTCCGACAATATCATTAGAATAACCCTTGGAGACTGTCTGCGCAAGTGTCGCCGCTTGATCATAACTGTTTGTATGAATATTATTTAGTATTATAGAACTTGCAATAGATATACCTATTAGCACAACTAAACCCGTAGAAATACTTATTTTGGTTGCTAATTTTAATTTTTTAAACATTTTTCAATAGCCCTCCATTTTGAATAATAATACTGTTTTAAATTCTTATTCTTATAATATGGAGTACGGCAACTATTTGTGTAAAAAACAGCCATAAGATATCATTTACCATTTTAAATGAGTAGCAGGGTGACAATGGAACTATTAATAGATGATAAAAAAATAATTTTTTTATCATTCCTGTGTAGCAGCAGTTATTAAAATTCATCAAGACTATCTATTTTGTTTAATTATGTTGAAGTAACCATTAATTACTATGAGTATTATTTATAAAAATGCACAAAATAACAAGGCAAATGAAAACCATTATCAAATAAACAGGAGGTGATATATATGTCAAAAAATAGAGTATTGGTTCCACAGGCAAAGGCTGGATTAAATAAATTTAAGATGGAAGCTGCTAGGGAAGTAGG
>DHIM01000157.1:7719-8122 GCA_002403785.1 Clostridium sp. UBA4746 | reverse complement strand
GTAGGCGGACAAATGGTTAAAAAGATGGTTGAATCTTATGAAAAGAATTTATAATAGAAGAAGAAAAGTGGAAATATTTAGCCTAGCATAATTGCTAGGCTTTTTTTATTTATTATTTATTATATACAAGCTCACTTTTATATTGAGATATCTATCGGACCTAATATTAAATCACCGGTGCTCATATTATTATTATTATTATTATTATCTACTGATATTATCTGATTTTCAGTAGCATTTTTTTCCGAATTCAATGATTTATCAGTACTATTATATTGTGATGTTAGAGTTTTTAAAAATGGATTGAATGTTTCGTTTAATAACACTCTATTACCAGTTAAAGCCACTTTATTGGAAGTGCATTTAATTTTATAATATACAACTATAACTTCATCTAATTGCT
>DHIM01000157.1:7169-7459 GCA_002403785.1 Clostridium sp. UBA4746 | reverse complement strand
TTTTTAAAGTTAAGTAGAAAATGTAATATACTTCTTAATAATTCTAGTTGTATCTTTACTATTTTCAATTTAATATTCATATATTTACACCCCTTCTTATTTAAATTGTTTTTTAGTGAGAACATTATGATACCATATTATTTAATTTGTATTAGTTATTTCGTTATTCATTAAAATATAAAAAAATACATATTATACTATAATTTAACAAAAAAAATAGCAAAAATAAGGTAAAACATTACATAAAACTACACTCAAGCGTCTATTTGAGCCGTATGTAATAATATGTA
>DHIM01000157.1:3473-7072 GCA_002403785.1 Clostridium sp. UBA4746 | reverse complement strand
CGTTAGCCATTAAAATATAAAAAAATACAAAATGTACTATAATTTAACAAAACAAATAGTAAAAACATGGTAAAATATTACACAAAACAACACTCAAGCATCTATTTGAGTCGTATGTAATAATATGTAAAGAACGAAAAAAGTCATAATTACTTGTAATATAATTACAGAAACAAAACATAAAAGGTAAAAACAGAATTTTAAAGCTGCGTGCAACATTTGGCATTTTTGCCTTGTCAATGTTGTTTTCTATAAAGTGATATTAAATAAATAGGTCTTGAATTTAAGATTCTAGACCTATTTATTTAATAATGTTTTATATACTACATTTTCCAACTGATATTAACTCTTTAGCGTGGGCCAATATTAAAATCAGTATAATGAGCAATTACTTTCGGTGTTAAAGTAATTGGAGAACATATTGAGCCAGGTAGAACAAAACAAAATTCGCAAACAACAGAGCTCTGACAGTTGTTCTCGGGGCAACCAGTTGGCACTGGTGGAGTAACTATTTCCTTGACTTTAAATTCTTTAACCGTAGTGCCCTCAAGAAGCAGTACGCCAATAGAAATTTTTTTGTTCGGACAAACATCTTTTAGCATAACGTTTATTGTAAGTAGCCTTCCTTGACAATCAAGTTCTACTAATAGCTCCTTATTATCTGAACTTTTACATGCATCAATGGGTATTGACCTTGGAGATGAACTTCCACAGCAATCAGCAGGAGCAAGAGTGTATGGAGGACGATCAAGATCTCCAAAATTATTTGAACTTGGATATATTGATACTATATCATCAATAGCGAATTTCTCATATGAAAGGGAAATTACATCTTTAATTAAATCTTCTTCTTTCAAAATATTCACCCTCTTATAAAAATGTTTTTTAATAGTTTGGCAATTACATAATATTACCGATAGTTCATAAGTGTTCATATGATATGTAACAACATAATAATATCTATATTGTTGTTAATAATAATCACTAAACTAAATAAAGTTCATATTATATAAAAGAAATTTGAAAGTTCATTTATAAACTTATTTAAATAATAGAGTTCAGGAGGAGATTTGATGGAAGAAAATTTGCCTCTAGTAAGTATTCTAATTCCCACCTACAATCAGACAGAATATTTAGAGAGAACATTAATGAGTGCATTAATGCAGACCTATAATAATATAGAAATAATCATATGCGATGATAGTACTAATGATGAAGTTGAAAAGTTTTTAAAACCCTATGTGGAAAATCATAAAAATATAAAATACTATAATAATGGTGGTTCTTTAGGGCAAAGGGGTATTTTAAATGGGCAAAAGTGTTTTGATTTAAGTAATGGAGAGTATATTAATTATTTATTTCATGATGATGTATTTCATCTAAATAAAATAGAAATTATGGTGAAGTATTTTATGAATAACAAGGATGTAACATTAGTTACTTCATTTAGAAACCGTATAAATAAGTATGATGAACCAGTGTATATTTCAGAGAAGTTTTTACCTGAAACCATAAAGATTGATGGACAAAGCTTAGGATCATTTATGCTCCATACAATGGCAAATATAGTTGGAGAACCTACTACTGCAATGTTTAGGAAATCTGACGTTGAATATAAAGTTTTTGATTATAAAGGAAGAGTAACGAGAAGTTATGTAGATATGTCTATTTGGTTTAAGCTTTTAACTAAAGGAAATGCAATATATATTGCGCAGCCACTGAGTAGTTTTAGAATACACGAAAGCCAAAACACTAACGATCCTATAATTCAGCTTTTAGGTGCTGTAGACAGTTATTATTTTCTAACAAATTCATACCTAAATAATCATTTTATAAAAAGCAAAGAGGAATACCTTGACCTTATTCAAAAATGGTTGAATTTATATATAGTAAAGATAAAAGAGTTACAACAATGCGTGCCAAAGGATGATGGTGAATTAAAAGAATTAAAGGAGCTCAAAGAAGATTTTTACTATTGTTATTCTCAGTCAATTAAGAGTTTATTGGATTTATAAGTTAGATATAGTATTAAACAATAAAAAAAGGTTGGTTGATTAAATGATTAATGTTGTAAAAAGTCATTTGCCAGATGTAGCTAAATACAAAGAATATATTGATAAAATATTTGAAAGTGGATGGTTAACTAATAATGGACAATTTGTTCAGGAATTGCAAAGAAGACTTGAGGAATATTTAGGGGTAAAAAATTTAATTTTAGTAACAAATGGAACCTTAGCACTTCACATTGCATATAAAGCATTGAAGTTAAGTGGGGAAGTGTTAACAACTCCTTTTAGCTTTGTGGCTACATCAAGTAGTATTGTATGGGAAGGGTTAACACCAAAGTATGTGGATATAGATAAAGAGACATTTAATCTGGATTGCACTAAAATAAGTGAGCTAATTACAGATAAAACTTCTGCTATAGTGCCTGTTCATGTTTTTGGGAATGCCTGTGAAATTGAAAGCATTGAGGATGTTGCTAGGCAGCATAATTTAAAAGTAATATATGATGCTGCTCATGCATTTGGAGTGAATTATAAAGGGAAAAGTATATTGAAATATGGAGATATATCTACCATAAGTTTTCATAGTACAAAACTTTTTCATACTATTGAGGGCGGAGCTATTGTTATAAATGATGATGACTTATATGAGAAAGTAAAACTTATGATAAATTTTGGAATAAATGGTTCTGATAAAATAGAAACCTTGGGGATAAATTTAAAGATGAATGAGTTCCAAGCTGCTATGGGACTATGTATTTTAGATGATATGCAAACTATATCCAGTGGAAGAAAAAGAGCTTATGATTATTATATTGAAAATTTGCCTAAAGAACTTCAGCTACAAAAGCAAAATACAGATAGTACACCAAATTATGCATATTTTCCAGTTGTCTTTAATACAGAAGAAACTCTTTTAAAAGTAAAGGAGAATTTAAACCAAAACAAAATTAATCCAAGGAGATATTTTTACCCTTCTTTAGATAAATTGCCATATATATATGAAGAATTCCAAGTTCCAGTAGCAAATAGTATTTCGAAAAGGGTATTGTGTTTACCTATGTATGATACCTTAAGCCAAGAGGAACTTAAGCAAATAGTAAAAGCTTTAAAAGGGGCGTTACAATGAAAGTTGGGATAATGCAGCCATATTTTATGCCTTATATAGGATATTTTCAGTTAATTAATGCAGTTGATAAGTTTGTGCTACTAGATGATGTTCAATATATTAATAGAGGATGGATAAATCGAAATGGTATATTGATGAATGGTAAAGAGCTAATGTTTACCTTGCCTGTAAAAAAAGCAGCAAGGCATCTTAAAATTAATGAAAGATTTTTTGCTCGAAGTTTTAAAGATGAAACAGAAAAATTTAAAAAAAGCATTTACTATGCTTATCATAAAGCGCCATATTATAATGAAGTAAAAGAAGTACTACGTGATATTTTTAATAATAATAGTTTAAATGCTTCCAAGTTTATATGCAATAGTTTAACCACTATTTGTAAGCATTTAGATATAAAAACTCTTATATATACATCTTCTGAAATTGTTAAGAATGAGACTTTAAAAAAACAAGATAGAATTATAGAT
>DHIM01000157.1:0-3343 GCA_002403785.1 Clostridium sp. UBA4746 | reverse complement strand
ATATAGATATAAATAAAATTATGAAATCCACAAATTATATCAATCCAATTGGGGGAACACAATTATATTCTAAAGAGGCTTTTGAAAGTAACAATATAGAACTAAACTTCCTCAAAACAAAATGTATAGTATATAAGCAATATAATAATGAGTTTATACCCAATTTATCAATAATTGATGTAATGATGTTTAATTCAAAAGAAAAGGTTAAAGAATTATTAAAGGGATATGAGCTCATAAGTAATTAGGTCGTAATAGTAAAGTAGGAGATTAAATTTGAAAAAAAGAGTGCTAGTTTTCCCGTGTGGTTCAGTTGTTGGAGTAGAAATAAATTTTGCTTTAAGAAACGCTTTAACAGTGGAAGTCTTTGGGGCTTCGAGTATAGATGATCATGGAATATATGTATATAAAAATTATATAAAAGACTTACCAAATATATCTGAGGAAAACTTTATTTATGAATTCAATAAAGTCATTAAAAGTAATAACATTGATTTTGTTATTCCAACACATGATAGCATAGCGCTATTTTTAGTTGAAAATGGAGAAAAAATCTTAGCAAAGATAATATGTTCTAGTTTAGAAACTACTAAACTTTGTCGCTATAAAAGTTTAGCTTACGATAAGTTTAAAAATTATAATTTTGTCCCTAAAATTTACAAAACTATAAATGAAGTTCATAGTTTTCCTGTGTTTTTGAAACCAAACAATGGACAAGGTTCACAAGGCACACATATGGTTAACAGCAAAAATGAATTAGAGTTTTATATGAGTAATAATTCTAAATTAATAATATGTGAGTATTTGCCTGGAGAAGAAATTACTATAGATTGTTTTACAGATAGAAAGTCAAATTTGAGATTTATGTGTGCAAGAACTAGAGAAAAAACTTTATCTGGAGTAAGTGTGAATTCTAGAAAGATAAATACTGAAAATGAAATTTATGAAATCGCTAATATAATAAATAAAGAATTAGAATTTAGAGGACACTGGTTTTTCCAGCTAAAAAAAGATAAAAATCAAAAATATAAACTACTAGAGATTTCCACAAGACTAGCAGGCACTTCTTGTTTAAGTAGAAACTTAGATGTTAATTTTTCTCTTTTGTCTATACTAGATTTTAGTGATGAAGATATAGATATTTCACCTAATAATTATAATATAGAAGTAGATAGAACCTTAATAAACAGATATAAACTAGATATTGAATATGAGAGGGTTTATATAGATTTTGATGATACTCTTATGTTTAATGAAAAATATTATAATCAGTATATGTTTATGTTTTTATATCAATGTATAAATAACAATAAACAAATAATATTAATAACTAAGCATGAGGACAACATTCATGAAACCCTTAAAAACTTGAAAATCCCGGATAAATTATTTGATGAAATTATTGAAGTGGGTCCTTGTGACTTTAAATATAAATATATGAATAACATTAAAAAAAGTATTTTTATTGACAACTCTTTTGCTGAAAGAAAAATTGTACGAGAAAAATTAAATATTCCAAGCTTTGATGTGAGCAATATAGAATGTCTTATCGACTGGAGAGGCTAAAGATGAATATAGACGATATATTGTATAAATAAGTAATCGAGTAGGAGCTAAATAAATTAATTATTTAGCTCCTACTCGATTATGCATAGATACCCTTTGTTTAAGCATAGGATTACCTATAGTTAATGCAGTGTTGTCCATTTAAAAAAATGCAAAAATAACCAATCTCCTTAGGAGAATGGCTAATAACTATCCTTACTTCATTCATAAGCTATACTATGACTGGGCTTATTTCATCATATTATTAGTTGTTAATGCTAATATCCATGATGGAATCCATGATCATCGTGATGACCATGATCGAATCCATGATCAAATTCATGATCAAATTCATGATCAAATTCATGATCGAACATTCTTCTCCGTCTTCTTCTTCCAAGTAAATCTCTTATAAACAGTATTCTGGATAAATCTCCAATTCCACGTCTGCTGAAGCGACGTCCTTGTCTCATATCATCATCATCATTGCGATGTTCGTGATGCTCGTGATCTTCGTGATGCTCGTGATCTTCGTCATCCTTATAATATTTTTCGTACCTGTCACATACTTCGTTACAAATATAATCCATTTCATCCTTGCCAGGGCAATACATAGTGCCATACCGGGACACCATCATCTCACAATGCTGCTTTATCATGGGATATATTCTGTTATAAATTTTAGGATACATGTTTTTTAAGTCTGAATCATCTTCATAAAACATAGGCATCTGATTTTCATACATAGGCATATTCATCATGGGCATACATTGCCCAAGATTTTCACAGTTTTTACAACGGTAGTCGTACATAAGTACCTCCAATATAATATTAACACTTTATATATTATTCCCCTTTTGTTATTCAGTTACAATAGCCTGTCTTAGTTGAATACGGAGGAAAAATAGATAGGTAGTACTGTTATGATTCTTTGCATATTTTATCATCGTAAAAAACTGGTATTATATCTCTTTTATTTGAAAGTACTATTACTAAGATTATGAATACAATAATACAGTATAAGATAATGATTCAATAAATTTTTTAGGAGGATATTTTATGTTTATAGAACCATATTACAATTATAATCAAATTCCAATGTGGAGAGGTGTTCCTATATTTCCAGAAGCACCAATGAGACCATTGCCATATTCCTATAACAATGATAATGCAAATCAAGAAGCTATGCACATGACTCCTGCTGTTATGCCAAAACCTAATAAAGCTATGCAAGAACCTAGTAAGGCTATGCCTCAATCCAATAAAGTTAAGCAAGAACCCAGTAAGGCTATGCCTCAAGTACATGCTGATTACCAAAATTCAGAGATTACACCTACTACGCCTATAATAAATAATCCACTATATAATCAGGATTGGTTAAAAACACAAATAGGTAAATTTATAAGTATAGATTTTTTAATTGGCAATATGTATATTGATCGTCAAGGTATTCTACAAGAAGTTGGAATTAGTTATATCGTAATTAAAGAAAGCGGTACAAATGATATATTAATGTGTGATATATATTCTATTAAATTTGTAACAGTTTTTGGTGATCAAACCAGCAAATGTAGGGTATAAGATAAGTAATAAATATAATCATAATGTAGCCTATAGGTTAAAAGCTATAGTATACATACACTTACCAATTTATATGCCAAACCGAATAAAAAATTCACTTCAGTTAAACCTCTGATTTTTAACTAATTCAGTACCTTTTATAGATGTATAGGCATTTCTACACTCCTTAATATTATAATTTCTTATTGTATGCCTTTTACTTTCAAAAAATAATAGC
>DHIM01000156.1:25422-44087 GCA_002403785.1 Clostridium sp. UBA4746 | reverse complement strand
AAAATTTTTATTATAAATTATATTATACAACCCCCCTTTAATTTGTATATAAATCTTATCTTCATACTTACAATGATTGGCATAACCGTGCACATATGTTGTATTCAAATTTATTACCCGCCGTGAGCGTAGTCCTTTATTTTAAACCTTCAAAAATAAGGGAAACATACAAAAAGGTAATAAAACCATTTTTGGCCTTACTACTTCATCGTATAGTAATATATATTATTTCTACTGTCTTCTATACCTCTATGACTTTTAAATTGGGTGATACTTTTAGCTTTGCACCTACAACTAGATCCATTGCGCCTCCCATTCCAGTAACTTTTTTACCTGGAACCATCCAATTAGCAAGATTTCCTTTTTCATCAACCTCCAAAGCACCTATTACAGTAATATCAACGTGCCCACCTCGAATAAGAGCAAATGAGTAAGTACTATCAAAAAAAGAAGCTCCTTTTACTACCGTTACATGTTTCCCTCCTGCATCAAGAATATCTTTATTCTTTTCTCCAGTTGTTGCATTTGGACCAAGTCCTAAAATTCCATTTTCTGATTGAAGCATAACATCAATATTATTTGGTATATAATTTGCAACCATCGTTGGCATTCCTATTCCAAGATTTACAACATCACCATCTTTAAATTCTTAGGAAGGTGTTCTGGTTTTATAACATATTCATCTGCCATATTCCCAGCAAACTCAATGGCATTCTTAAGTTCCCTTATGTTCCCTGGCCAATATAGTTATAAAGAATATTAACTGCGTCCTCAGAAATTTCAATGTTTCTTTTTATACTAGATGCTATTTTATTTATAAAATGTGCTATAAGTGGCTTTATATCATCACGTCTGTCTCGTAGTGCGAGTATGTTTAATGGAAACACAACAATCCTATAATATAGATATTACTATATCATCAAAACAATATTTTGTTTTTACCATACCTTTTACTTGTTTTTCTAAATTTTTAATCATTACTTTTGATTTATTCAATTGTTCTACAAGTTTATAAATCTCTGTAATTTCATTTAATATGGATATACCACCGATTGGTTGGCTGTTTTCTATAATTGGAACCATATTCACTATATATTCAACATCCGCAACTTTTCTTGGTACTCTTAATAATTCATTTCCACTTTTTATTACAGTCGTAAGCCTAGAGCCTGGCCTTACTTGCCATAAAGCCTTTTCAACTATATCTTCACTACTTACCATTGTTATTCTTGTGTAAGCAGGATTAATATATTTAACTATACCATTGGAATCTGCTATGAGAACACCATCATGTAAAGAATCTAGAATTACTTTTACCCAATTAGTTATTTCCATAATCTCCACTCCGTTTCAATTTAATACATCTTAATTGTATTTACTATCATTATAACACTCCTTATTTTTGTATTGTAGATGCTTAAAACATCACATAATATTACATAATATTATGTAATGTTCCATACGGCTATAGGATAGTTTCACATAATTTCTATCTTTACCTCCACGGGGTTATCCTGGTATTAAAAAGCCACACTCCTATATTCAATAGGAATGTGGCTTTCCACTAACTTGCTTTTCAGAAAACATCTACTTAATTGGGCATAGTTCACATTTTAATTTTCCTTACGGCTTTTTATAAATTATTTTTCGTGATGAATATGTTCCGTACTAAAACTAGCTTCTTTTAAATTCACAACCTTAGTTTTATACTTTACCTTATATCCTACCCATAAAGCTAAAAATAAGGGTAATCCAATATAAGAAGCAATAATATTTTTCCAATCAATTTGATCCGCTGTAAAATAAGTTACTCCCTGTCCTAATATAACAATTACACATAATACTAGTGCAAGTATAGGTCCAAATGGAAAAAATTTTGCCTTGAATTTTAATTGGTTCATATCTTTTCCTTGTGCTATAAATGCTTTACGAAAACGATAGTGACATATTGCAATTCCCACCCATGCTATAAATCCAGCTAAACCTGAAGCTGCAACTAACCACATATAAACTGTTTCTTGTGCATATATACCTATTAAAAAAGAAGCGGATGCTACTAATGTAGTAAGTAATAATGCATTTACAGGCACCCCACGAGAATTTACTTTAGAAAGAACCCTTGGTGCTCTTCCTTCTTTTGACATCGCGTACAACATACGGCTAGCCGCGTACATTCCGGAGTTACCGCAGGAAAGAACTGATGTTAAAACTACAGCATTCATAAGACTTGCAGCTCCTGCAATACCTGCCCTTTCAAAAATAGTGGTAAAAGAGCTCGTCGAAACTCCAGCTTGGGTAAACGGTATCAATGCACTGATAATAAATATTGCCCCTATATAAAATATAATAATTCTCCAAAATACAGTTTTAATTGCTTTAGGTACATTTTTCTCTGGATCTTCACTTTCTCCAGCAGCAATACCAACTAATTCTGTTCCCTGAAAAGAGAACCCAGCAATTAAGAAAACCATTAATATTCCTTTAAAACCATATGGAAATGGTCCTTTATCACCACTTTTAGGATCTAAAAACGTAAAATTTGAAAGTCCAATGTGATGATTACCAATTATTCCAAAAATCATTGCAACGCCCACTACCAAGAACACTATAACCGCTACAACTTTAATACTTGCAAACCAAAACTCTGACTCTCCATAAGCCTTAGCAGAAAGCATATTTAACCCGATTAATAATACTAGGAAAGAAACACTCCAAACAATTGCCGGTACATCTGGAAACCAATATTTCATAATCAAACCACCTGCAACCATTTCAACTGCGACAGTAATTGCCCAGTTGTACCAATAGTTCCAACCTAACGCAAAACCAAATGCTGGATCAACAAATCTTGATGCATATGTTTCAAATGAACCAGTAACCGGCATGAATGTAGCCATTTCACCTAAACTTGTCATTAAGAAATATACCATTACTCCTATAACTGTGTATGCAACTAATGCCCCTCCAGGACCTGCTTGACTTACTGTTCCGCCTGAAGCCAAAAATAGTCCTGTCCCTATGGCTCCGCCAATAGCGATCATGTTAAGATGACGAGGCTTTAATCCCCTTTTCAATTCACCTGTTTTTAATTCATTCGTTTTTAATTCACCCATTGTAAATCCCCCCCTCAATTTATAGCTGACTAAACTTTAAATAGCAGTATGAAGATATTGCAAAAACGTTTTCATATATTAAGCAAGTTCATAATCAATATCTTTTACATTCAAATTTAATATGTTAACGTTGTTACCAATCTACTAAAGTAGTTCATTAACAACGTTACATTTTGTCGTTAAACTAAACCTCTCTCAACTATTTCCGTAACAGCAAAACTTGCTACGTCATCAGCAAATTTTCCTGGTCCGAAACCTGCATCGTATCCAAGCTCTTTAGCAAGTTCATGAGTTATTCTTGGACCTCCACAAATTAACACAACTTTATCCCTAATTCCTTCTGCTTCTAATAATTCCACTAGATTAGTAAGGTTTTGGATGTGTATATCCTTTTGAGTTACTGTTTGAGAAACTAAAAGAACATCTGCTTTAAGTTCTATAGCTTTTTTGATAAATTCTTCATTTTCAACTTGACTTCCTAAGTTGTAAGCTTCTATCATTGGGTACCTCTCAAGGCCATAGTGTCCTGCAAATCCCTTCATATTCATTACAGCATCTATCCCAACTGTATGAGCATCGGTCCCTGTACTAGCTCCAATTATTACAACTTCACGTTTAATATTTTCTTTTATATACTCTCCAATTTGTTTCATATCCATTATTTCTACTTCTACTGTTTGAACGTGGACTTCTTCATAGTTAACAGTATGTGTTAATGAACCATAAATCACATAGAAAGAAAATTCTTTATCTAAAGAGGCATGATGAGCACAGTTTGTATCTTTAAGTCCCATAGATTTAGCAAGTTGAATTGCCGCTTCTACTCCTCTTTCATTATCTTCTACTGGAAGGGTAAAGCTCACTTGAACCTTGCCATCATTCATAGTATCTCCATATGGTTTAATCTTTGTTAGGTCTAAATTTTTATCGAACTCTTTAATTTCTAATGAATATTGTCCTTCACTCATTATTTATTTCCTCCTAACATTAAATCTATAAATGGATTAAAGTAAGCTTTTTCTTTCTCTACAACTCCTGCAAGCCCTTTCCCACCATTTAAAGGTCTCTTAATTCCTGCAAATTTCCCTTGCTGTATTGTACTGAATAAACCTTCTTTTTCAATTTCTTGAATTAGATCTGCTGCTTTATTTAATACTTCATCCACTCTGGTTTCCATTATGCCGCCTTTTTTAAATGTAATTTCTGCTCCTAAATCCTTCATAGTCCTAAAAATATATTGAGCATTGTCTATTGATAACGCTCTATCTGACATAAATGGTGTGTGTATTGCTTCTGTGAGCATTCCAAGAAGATGTATTTTTTGTCCTGTCATTATAGTAACCATGTTAAATAATGCATCCTGCACTTGCCCTTTAAATATATTTCCAGTCATAAACTTAGTTGGCGGCATATATTTGAGTGGTGCTTTCGGGAAGATTTCTCTTGCCATTTGTGCTTGTGCTAATTCATATACAAATCCATTTTCAACATCTGGACTTATTTCAAAAGCATGACCAAGTCCCATTTGTTCTTCTGGAAGTCCAGCAACTAATGCAAATTGTTCATTTATAAACTGAGATGCAAGCACAGTATGAGCTTCTTCTACTGCATCTGATGTGGTTAAATAGTTATCTTCTCCAGTGTTTATGATGACTCCAGCATATCCATTAATTATTCTTGAGAAATATTGGTCAACTATAGTTCTTTGCATGTTGATATCACGAAATAGGATTCCATATAAAGCGTCATTGAGCATCACGTCTAATCTTTCTATAGCTCCCATAGCCGCTATTTCAGGCATACATAGCCCAGAGCAGTAATTGCAAAGTCTTATATATCTTCCTAATTTTTCTCCTACCTCATCAAGGGCTGATCTCATAAGTCTGAAGTTCTCTTGTGTTGCAAGTGTTCCTCCGAAGCCTTCTGTCGTAGCTCCGTATGGAACGTAGTCTAGTAAGCTTTGGCCTGTGCTTCTTATTACTGCTATTATATCTGCACCTTGCTTTGCAGCTGCTCTTGCTTGTGTTATATCTTCATAAATATTGCCTGTAGCAACTATAACATAAAGATAGGGGCCACTCTTATCACCAAATCTTTCAAGATATGATTCCCTCTTACCTCTATTTTGTTTAATTTTAACAACCATTGCCTTAGCCACTTTACCTACAGCCATTTTAATCTCGAATTCTTCATGCATAGGAATTTTAGCTAAATCTATTTCACCTTTTGATATTCTTATAGCTATTTCTTGTGGAGAAAGACCAGTTTCAACCATAGCATTTCCAATAAACATTGCGGCACCAAGTGCTAATCCATTACCATCTTTAATGTTGTCTACTACAATATTGGGAATTGGAACCCCAACTTCATCTACCCCATCAATACCTAAAAGTCTACATACTGTTCTTTCTACCGTTACTGTAGTATGCACGTCAATAAATTCCTGAGTATTTTTTGCTATATTTTTAGCTGCTTGTCTAGCTTTTTCAACGACATCCCAATTTAAATTCAATTTGCTTTCCATTTTACTCCTCCTCTTTATATAAACCTTTTGCTAAATCAACTATTTTTTCATCAAGGCCTAGTAATACTGCTATATTAAGTGCATCTTTTGGTACTTTATTTTCTTTCGAGACCTTCTCTAGTTTGTACTCCATATGTTCTTGTATTATTTCGACAGAATGAGTTTTATTTAAATCTATCTTATTTCTCAGCTCATCAAAATCTACATTTTTAAGTCCCGTTACTTGATAATGCACCATGTTATCTTGGGTCACTCCGTCATAATGAGTTGAAATCAAGCTTACCGACTTAAAATTAGTCAAGTATTTACAAAGAGCTTTCACGAGGTAGTACCCTTCTTTTGGATTAGTGCCTCTTGCAAACTCATCTAAAGATATAAATCCATTCTCACGTTTCGCACACTCTACAACTTCCTTTAACTTTATTATTTCTGCTCCAAAAGTACTTAACCCTTTAGAGATGGATTGCATATCATCTGAAACAAAATAAATAAAATTAAGTATTGGAAATTTTGATTTTTTTGCAAATACGAAAAAACCCATTTGCCCAAGTAATAAATTCAAAACAATAGTCTTTAGGGTCACACTTTTCCCACCCATATTAGCACCTGTTATAATAGTTGTACCTCCAACTAGATCTATGCTAACTGGGGTAAATAATTTTTTACCTTTTTTTAATATCTCTTTGATTTCAGGATTAAAGGCTTCACTAAATTTAATCTCCATTTTTTCACAAATTTCCGGACGAGAACCATTATAAGACAATGCTAAATTTGCTTTAGCAATTAGAAAGTCTAATCTACCTATTGCTTTTATATTTTGGTTTATAAGTTCTTTTTTTTTAGAAATTTGTAATGTTAACCCTTTTCTAATCCTTAATTCTTCCTCTTCTTCTTCTATAACTAAATCTAACCTTTGCTGCTTTAGTTCACTTACTTTTTCTTCGGTTTTTGCTATAAAAATTTCTTTTTCTTTTTGTATTTTTTTTTCCCGTGTGTTTTTCAAAGCCTTAGAATATTCATCATAAACATAAAAAGTAGATATTCCATTCCTCTGTGGATCTAGAAGGTAAATAATTTCATCTAAAGAATTTAGATGAACATCCTCTACATCAAGCTTTAATTTATCCAAGATATTTTTTAATTCTGCTACTAATATAGAAAAATATTTAATTTCATATAACTCAACTTCATCAAGTGTTCCAGCTTCACTACATCTTTTAATAGAATTTCTAATATCTTTCATCTTACAAAATATTCTTCCTATTTCGTTATACTCATAAGTATTAGTTCTCATGGATTTAATTATATTTTCTAGGCTATCTAATTCCTGTGTTAATTTATTTATTTCTGAAGCTTTAAACGGCCTAATATTTTTTCTCTCACAAAGTCCATAAGAAGTGGTTATCCCCAATTTATCAATAACAAACGAAAATCCAATTTGATCTCTCTGGTCTTTATCTAAAAACTTCATTTTACGCCCCTCCAATTACATCAAATACAGGTATATTTAATTTATTCCTAAGCCCATTTAAAAACTTATGCTTATCAAATTCATACCCATAAGGTGATTTTGGATTGGATGTAACACATACTATGTTAATGGGATTTATTGTTTTTATTATTCCACCTAGCTTTTTAAATTTATAAAGAGTCTCCCTAGTTAAAAACAACTTTGTTCCGTCTTCAACTAGGAACGTTACTCCTTTATACTGGTTTGTAGATGTCATAATATCTTCTAATAGTTTGTCTGTTACTACACCTTTAATAACTACATAGGATGTATTTTCATCTAACAACTCAATAATTTTCTTAGAAGATCCGAGTGCCGTAATCACATCTAGCATCTTAATAGAATTATCTCTGAGAATGATACCTATTTTGCCACTTAGAAAAATTTCATTAGCGATTTTTAACACAACCTTATCTTTTTCATTCTCTAAAGATAGTAATTTCACGATATGACTAGTTTCATCTATAACCTTTACCATACTTTTTGACATTGCAGCTCCAGTTGACAAAATTGTAGCATTGGTAATAGAGGGGGAAGCAAACGTTTTTCTACTAAGAGCACCATCCACAATCACAAGCTTACTTCCAAACCTTTTAAGTTCATTACATATTAAAGCCATATGAGAATTTACTGATGGTCCACCCAAATCTACATATCCGTCGCTTATTGCTCTGCATATAATTATTTCTCCCATAGGAGTATTAAAACCTGTAGTTTTTAAAATCTCGCGAGTTATATCACTATTTAATAAACATTGTTTTGCAGTAGCAATTATAGTTCCTTTTTGTATATAAATTTTAGGTTTCTCGGTGCCAGTTACTCCGTCTATTTTTTCTCCGTCGCGTCCTATTGAGGTAAGCCCAAGGGCCATTCTCCCTCTAGCTTCTCTCAATATATGATTTAAAGTAGTTGTTTTACCTACATTTTTATTCATTCCTATGATTGAAATACTTTCATATTCTCGAATCATATTAAAAATACTGGGCATATCTTGAATATCTTTCATATTACTTGTGATGTCCTCTTAAATTTCTTTCAAGTCCAACTGGTTCCATAGACATTTTCTCATCATTTAATAACCCAGCTACCCCTAC
This sequence comes from Clostridium sp. UBA4746, assembly GCA_002403785.1. Classification (GTDB taxonomy): domain Bacteria; phylum Bacillota; class Clostridia; order Clostridiales; family Clostridiaceae; genus Clostridium_AD. Next base: position 35,846 of record DHIM01000156.1, on the reverse strand, counting down.
TTTGTGAACCTTTTTCTTTCCTTCGCATACTTCGCAATGGCAACCTGGAGTATATCCAGTTGGTTGTTCATAAGTGGTTATAACACCTTCAAAGTTTCTAAGTACTACTTTTTCAGGGCTTTGAGATATAATATATCCCGGCATTACTGGGATTTTACCACCACCGCCTGGAGCATCAACAACGAACGTTGGTACACAGAATCCTGAAGTATGTCCTCTTAAACCTTCAATAATTTCTATTCCTTTAGATACTGGTGTTCTAAAGTGCTCAAGTCCCATTGAAAGGTCACATTGATAGATATAGTATGGCCTAACTCTAATTTTAACAAGATCATGTACTAAATCCATCATTACATGGGTGCAGTCATTAACTCCTCTTAATAGAACAGATTGATTTCCTAGAGGTATTCCTGCATTTGCAAGTCTCGCGCAAGCAATTTTTGCTTCCTTAGTAATTTCATTTGAATGATTAAAGTGAGTGTTTAACCAAATTGGATGATATTTCTTTAACATATCCACTAATTCTTTTGTTATTCTTTGTGGAAGAACTACAGGTACTCTTGAACCCAGTCTTATTATTTCAACGTGTGGAATTTCTCTTAATTTTTTGATTATATATTCTAATTTATCATCTGAAACAAGTAGAGCATCTCCACCTGATAATATTACGTCTCTAACTTGCACCGTATTTCTGATGTAATCGATTGCTTTATCTATTCTCTCCATTGGCATAGCACTATCGCTTTGCCCTGCGAATCTTCTTCTCGTACAATGACGACAGTACATTGAGCACATATCAGTTATTAATAGTAATACCCTATCTGGGTATCTATGAGTTAACCCTGGCACTGGTGAATCTGTATCTTCATGTAGTGGGTCAAGTAAATCAGCATGTGCATGGTGCAATTCAAGTGCTGTTGGTATCGCTTGTTTTCTTATTGGGTCATATGGATCATTTATATCTATTAAAGAAAGGTAATATGGAGTTATCGCCATTCTTAATGTTTGTAAACATTGTCTTGCTCCTTCTTCTTCCGCCTCTGTTAGTGGTATATATTTTTTAAGTTCATCCACAGTTTCAATTCTATGTTTAACTTGCCATTTCCAATCATTCCACTCTGCATCAGTAACGTCCTTAAAAAGCTCAAATCTTCTATTTACGCTCATTAATATTCTCCTCCGTCTATTTTTAATCCTTATTATTACATATAGAATTCATGATTATTAATATAACATTTATTTATGAAATGCAACATTACTAATTTATGACCTAATGCTAGATGTATAATTCATCAAATATCTTTCTTAGTGTTTCACTTTCTCTAAGCTCTGATAATGTTATTTCAGCATGGTCCTTAGTGTATCCATTTCCTATTATCATGTTTACATCTTTACCAACACCTTCAGCACCTAATGCTGCCTTTACAAAATTTGTAGCCATTGAGAAGAAGTAAACAGTACCATTATCCTTTACTGGTAATATACAAGCCATTTCAGTGTTTTGGATATTTACACAGCTAATTGATAAATCTACTTCATTTCCCTTATTGGCTGCTAACGTTTTGTCTAAAACATCAACTGGTTTTTGAGCATCACTTACTATAGCTTCATGGCATAATCCCCACGCTTTTAATTTATCAGCTTGAGCTTGCTTTCTAACCATAGCTATAACATTACCTGTTGGTCCTACTCTCTTCATGGATTCATAGCAGCAAAGCATTCCTGATTTTCCTGCTGCTCCAAGCACTAGCACGCTCTGTCCTGGTCTAACAATTTTAGCTGCTTGAGCCGGTGCCCCAGCAACATCAAGAGCTGCAAGTGCTAATGGTTCTGACATATCTGTTGGAAGTTTAGCATATATTCCACTTTCAAACAAAATAGCTTTAGCTTTAACATCTAGTCTATCTATATCCATTTTAACATCTATAATTTCTTCTATTTTAAGTGGAGTTAAGGATAATGAAACTAATGAAGCTATTTTATCTCCAACTTTTAAATCTCTACCCTTTAATGCATCTCCTATTTGTGCAACAGTTCCGATAAGCATTCCACCTGATCCAGTTACTGGATTTTGCATTTTTCCTCTTTCTTCAACTATTTCTAATATTTTAGCCTTCATCTTTTCAACATCCTTGTGAGCCTCTTCTTCTATTTGAGTGAAACTAGCTGAATCTACGTTTAAAGAGATAACATCAATAAGAATTTCATTATCATAAATCTCCATGTTATTGTCAATTTTTTGAGCTGCTTGAGTTAAAACCCCTTGTGGTTCAAGTACTCTGTGTGATCCGTATTTACATCCTTTTTTCATAATTAATTTCCTCCCTTAATTTGTTTTTATATTATTTGTTTGCTTATACATTCATTATTTTTAGATACTCTGATATGATTAATTCACCTTACCTTCGTTTATCTTTAAGAACTACGCAAGTTCCACTTGCCTTGCAAACTACTATTGGTTCATCTAAAACGTCACAAGCTGAATCATTTATATCTGGTCTTGGTACTATAACTTTCCTTGCTTCAAAAATCATTTTTCTTGAAGAATTCCCTACATTCACTATTTCTCCAACAGCTTCTATATAATCGCCTGCATAAACTGGTGCTAAAAATTCTACAGCATCATATGCTTTGAATAATCCTTCATCACCATCATTTATAATTAGAAGTTCTGTAGCTACATCCCCAAATAATTGTAGCATTCTTGCTCCATCCACTAAGTTTCCACCATAATGTGCATCATGGGCACTCATTCTTAATCTGATTAAAGATTTCATTTTACGTTCCTCCTTTTTTGTTATAATTGTTCGATTTGCAATACTTAGAATAATTCTATTTTGCAAACAAAAAAGGCACTGAATTTTCAATGCCTTAATTAACAGAAATAAAACCCTATTAATGCAATGAAAAATTATCTTCCATTACATAAATAGCTCTCCATAAAAACTTCATGACAGTGATAGAAATAATACTCTCTATCACCAAGAATATCTTGAAGAACCAAGATACTCTTTCGGCAAACAAATCCTTCATTTTTGACATTGGATGTTCCTATCCTTAACATTCAAAAACTACCCCTTTATCTGCGCCTCTACTTATGTGTTATTATTAAATTTTATTTATATTTTTATTGTATGTTCTATCTTTCCAATATATTCCATTAAGAATTTAATATATTAAATATAAAGTTTCTAAATTTATCCTTCATATTAAACTAAGCTAATTTTTTGTCTTATCTTTTTTCAAGAAGTATAAAAGTACTTGTGCACGTTCATTTTGTTTCTTTTCTAAGCCCTCTGTTAACGTTTGTTTCTACTAATAATTCTATCATCTTTTCAAGTGTTCCACAGGCTAAAAACCCACCTATCATAATTGACATTCCGTCTTTAAGTAGCGGCCTAACTTGTTCTAACGATACAATTTTATTCGTTTTTATTGCCTCCTTATATTCCTTTATTAGATATAACAACTATTATTATTTCCCACTTGTATTCCTCTGTGGCAGTAACCCTAATATTTCTCTTGCTTCATGTGGGTTGGCAATTTCTCTATCTAGGTCCTTTGCAATTCTAACTACTCTTTCTACTAATTCTGCATTCGATTTAGCTAGTATGCCTTTTTCAATATATACATTATCTTCAAATCCAACTCTTACATGACCACCCATAATAATAGACATAGCTGCCATTTGAAACTCACTTCTACCAATACCTGATACAGTGAAAGTACTTCCCTCCGGTATGCTTCCTTCCATGAACACTAAATCTCTTGGAGACGCGGTAATCCCCCCATTTACACCCATAACAAAATTAAAATGCATTGGTTTTTGTATAAATCCTTTCTTTTGAAGCCTTATAGCCATATCTATCATTCCCTTATCAAAAACTTCAATTTCTGGTTTTACGCAAAGTCCAATCATCTTTTGACCAAATTCTCTAATAATATTCTCAGTGTTTACAAATATGTCATCTCCACCAAAATTACAAGTACCTGCATCTAAAGTTGCCATTTCTGGACGCAAATCAACAGGTTGTACTCTTTCTGCGTTACTCATACCAACTGCCCCTCCTGTTGATGGTTGAACAATTACATCCGGACATCTATCTTTAATAGCTTCCATACAGGCTTTAAATCTTTCCCTATCTTGAGTAGGTGTTCCATCATCTTGCCTTACATGTAGATGAATAATACTAGCTCCTGCTTTATATGCTTTTTCAGCTTCTATTGCTATCTCCTCAACAGTATAAGGCACGTTTGGGTTATGTTCTTTTGTCACTTCTGCCCCACATATAGCTGCAGTAATTATTAATTTTTCCATGTGTTACCTCCTTGTTATTCTATAATCCAAAATAATTATTAGTTATTACCCACCATAATGTTTATGATAGGTTATAAACATTATTCTGATTTTGCACAAAATTATTTAGTAATTAAAATATAAAACTTACTTCTCCACCTACAAATGTTTTTAACACCCTTATTTTCTGAATATCTAATGGGTTAATCAAAAAAGGATTTCTGTCAATTATAATAAAATCTGCTAATTTCCCGTTTTCAATTGTCCCTTTTACACTTTCTTCTCCAGTAGCATATGCAGCGTTTTTAGAAAACAAACTAATAGCTTCATAAACCGACAACTTTTCTTCTGGATACCACCCTCCCTCAGGATATTCTTGACAATCTTGCCTTGTAACAGCAGAAAAGATTCCTTTAAAAGGATTATATGACACTACGGGGCAATCTGAACCTCCGGTAAGAATAAGCCCTGCATTCAGCATTGTTTTCCAAGCATATGCACAATGCCGTATTCTATTTTCTCCCAATCTATCTTTTATCCAATGTAAATCTGTACCTACGAAACTTGGTTGTATATCAACTACTAACGGCAGCTTTTTCATTCTTTCTAAAAGACTTTCATTAATTAATTGAGCATGAATAATCCTAAATTTTTGACCATTATAACGAAATACTTTCAAAACATTTTCTATTGAAGTTACAGTCATATCTAAGGCTTTATCCCCAATTGCATGGATTGCAGGTTGCATACCTTTTTCATAAGCCTTTAACATTTTGTTATCTAATTCCTCTTGACTACATATTAAAATTCCATGGTTATTTTGATCATCAGAGTAAGGCTCTAAAAGTGCTGCGGATCTTGCTCCCAAGGAACCATCTACAAAGAGCTTATACGCACCATAGCTTACTCTACTCATTTTTATCTCATCATAATCTTCCTTTTTAAATATTTCATCCAAACAAACCAATACACGAACAGGAAGTCTACCTTCATTTTCAAGTTCTCTATAAATTGTTATGTCCTCTTCATATCTCCATAATTTAGCTGCATAAGTATGCACTGTGGTTAGCCCTTTAGATGCGATTTCCATTAGTACCTTATAGATAGCTTCTTTTTTTTCTTCACGTTTACTAAATGAATCTGGAATTATTTGATCAAATACTTTAATACATTGCTCTCTTACTATTCCTGTTGGCTCTCCATATGAATCATATTCCACCGTTCCATCAACCGCTGGTATATATCCTTTTTCAATCCCTGCTAAGGAAAGTGCCAAGCTATTTGCACAGACTACATGCAGGCAGGATCTTCTAATTATAATTGGGTGAACTGAACTTATTTTATCCAAATCAGTCTTAGTAGGCAGTCGACCTTCACTAAAATTTGTGTCATCAAAATTCACTCCTTTTATCCATTTACCTAGAACAGTTTTTTCGGCCTTTTTTCTCATTAACTCGATAACATCCTTAATACCTCTAGCGGTTTTCAAATTGACATCTTCTAGGTTTTTACAATATGCATATAGATGCATATGGGAATCAGTTAAACCTGGAATGATAACTTGATGTTTCAAATCGACTACTTCTTTTGCATCATCTTTTATATCTAACGCTTCAATGTTTGATCCCGTGAAAACTATTTTACCTTCTTTAATACCAATTGCCTCTATTTTGTCATTTTCTTCTTTCATTGTGTAAATATTTCCGTTTATAAATAACTTATCTGTAATCAAACTATCTCCCCCCATCAAAGATTATCTATGTAAAGAACAGTTTCTACTATGTATACGAATACAAAAGAATCGTTAGAACGTGCATTTTTAAAATATTAGTAAGGGGCTTTTAAGTTTTAAATCATACATATTATTACCATTTATTTCATAACCCTGTAATATACTGAAAAAAATCTCTTTATTCTAAAAATTTTCACAAAAACTATTTCTCAAAATTGAAAGGGAGGTCATAACTTATGCAAAACAGCTTAAAAAGAGGTCTAAAAGGTCGTCATTTAAATATGATTGCTATTGGAGGTACTATTGGAACAGGATTGTTTCTAGCTTCAGGATATAACATTCAAAAAGCAGGTGCTGGTGGAGGCCCACTTGCGTATCTAATAATTGGAATTTTAGTTTATTTTTTAATGATGGGCTTAGGTGAAATGGCTACTTTCATGCCAACTTCAGGAGCCTACTCAACTTTTGCTGGTTTATTCGTTCATCCAATCTTTGGATTCGCTATTGGCTGGAACGTTTGGGTAAACGCTTCCATATCGATTGGTGCAGAGCTTGTTGGTGGATCAATGATTATGCAACAGTTTTTTCCCAATATAAATCCAGTAATATGGTGCATTATCATAGGGATTGGAGTTTTATTATTAAATATGATTGATGTTAAAGCATACGGAGAAGCAGAATTCTGGTTTGCTGGAATAAAAGTAGTTACCATTATTACCTTTATGATTGTTGGTGTATTAATGTTATTGGGTGTAGTTGGAAAGCAAGGGCCAATAGGATTCTCAAATTGGACAAGCGCCTCATTCATGCCAAATGGAATTTGGGCTGTGATGTTGGTTACGGTTGGAGTAGTATGGTCTTATTTAGGTGTTGAAACTGTTACCATCGCCGCTGGCGAAACCGAAAATCCAGAGATAAATGTTCCAAAGGCAATCAAAACAGTATTTTTCCGCATTGCACTGTTCTATGTTGGATCGGTGACTATTATCGGTTTAGTTGTTCCTTATACTAGTGTAAGTGTTATGCACAATGGCTATGCGGGTATATTTTTAATGGCTGGATTCAAATCCGCAGCAACTTTAATGAATATTGTTATTTTGGCATCTCTAGCTTCATGCGCAAATTCTGTCGTTTTCGTTGCTAGTAGGATGCTAATGGCTCTCTCTCAAGAAGGAAAAGCGCCAAAAATATTTGGTAGAATCAATAAGCGCGGTATTCCTGTCCCTGCCATTTTGTTAACAATGTCCATCGGATTCCTTTCGTTAATGACTAATTTTATTTCACCAGACAAAGTATTTATTTGGCTTATTTCCATCGCAGGATTTAATACACTTTTATCATGGTTTGGAATATTATTATCTCATATTAAGTTCCGTAAATGGCTTGTCGCTAATGGAGGTAAAGTTGAGAATCTTAAGTTCAAAACCTCCTTTTATCCAATAGCACCAATCCTTTCACTTGTTTTTTTGATTGCTATCGCAATCGCTATGGCTACAAGTGCTGATACCAGATTTTCATTCCTAATTGGAATTCCAATGATGGTAATATATTTCACTATAGGGGTGTGGCAATACAAGAAAGGCAAAATGATTAAGCCAGATTATGCTAAATATCTAGAAGCAAACATAAATTCAGAAGATACAAAAATATGATTACTCAGAAATTACAGCAACATGAAGAAATCCCCATATCTGAGGCAATAAAATTAATGAAGGAATTAATTTCAATACCTAGTCCTTATTTTCAAGAAGACGCCATTATAGATTTCACCTATAATTGGCTTAATGAAAATGGTATTGAAGCTCATATTCATGAATATCACGAAAAAAAAGTTACTAATTTTAAGGGTAAAAATGTTATATGTGAAATTTATGGTGATAATGATGGTCCAACCATTTGTATAAATGGTCACCTTGATACAGTAAAGTTGTGTAATGGTTGGTCCAGAGATCCTTATGAGGGTATCATTGAAGGTGATAAGATTTACGGTATAGGAGCTCTTGATATGAAATCAGGTTGTTGCTCTTCAATGCTTGCATTAAGGAAATTTCATCAACTTAACAAGAGCTTTCATGGAAAGATTATTGCATCCTTTGTTTCAGATGAAGAAGGTCCTTATGGACTTGGCACAAATTCAATAATTGAAGAAGGCTTACTTGACAACATAGATTTCTCAATTGTTGCTGAACCAAGTGCGGGCTTCAATTATGAACCTTTCCCAACCCTTTCACTCGGCGCTAGAGGAGGATATGGTCTCGAGGTTGAATTTTTCGGTAAGTCAGCACACGCTGCCTTACCTAAGACAGGTATAAATGCAGCGGTAGATGCCGGAAGATTTATGTGCGAATTAGAAAATATTAATTATATTGAAGATGAGTTCTTAGGTAAAGGTGTCGCCTGTGTTGTGGCTACAGAGAGCGATGGAGGAGCTTGCAGCGTTCCGGATTATGCTAAAGTTAAGCTCTTTTGGCACATTGTAGTTGGTGAAAATGAAAAAACTATAGAAAAGCATATTAACGATACGATAAAAAGAGCAAATATAAAAAGCGATTTCAAAATATCCTTTAGAGAATCACCATCTAAAGGTAGTAGAGGCTTTATGCCTTTCACAGTGCCTCAGGAAAACGAGTACGTAAAAACTTTTTGCGAATCAATAAAAGACATTTGTGGTCATGAAGCATCTATTTCATACTTTAAAAGCATAGGAGATTTCAATTATTTAGGCTCAAGACTGAATGCGCCTACTATTGTTTTTGGTGCTGAGGGCGAAAACTTTCATGGGGCTAATGAGTATGCAACAATTAGCTCTATTGTTAAAACAGCAGAAATAATATACGACTTTTTAGTTAGGACACTCACAAAATAGAACCCTAATTTATCAGGATAGCTTTCTTTCTCAAAATATAAAGGAGAATCTCATTGATTCTCCTTTATATTTATTTAATTCTAACTTTACCCTATCCTAACTTTTATTTCATACTTTCCATTAATTTATGTCTTTTCTGATTTAAATTTGCATAAGTAATAATATGGATGTATAGTAGTATAGTAAGGAGATAGTGAGTAGATAAACATTACTGAGTTAAAGGCGAGACTAGGAATAATTTATATGAAAAGGATGTGTAAACGATTGCGTACTAAGAAAACAAATCAAACAGATCAGGTTAAAGAAGGATTTATGGCTCGTGCGGGATTTGCTCTCGCAGATTGGAGTGAAAAGTGGTTTCCAGATGCTTATGTATTTGCGATAATCGCGGTGGTTATTGTCGGAGTGGCGGCGCTATTTATGGGGCGTACTCCAATACAAATTGGAGTAGATTTTGGAACTCACTTTTGGGATTTAGTACCCTTTGCGATGCAAATGGCATTTGTTGTAATTAGCGGTTACGTCGTAGCTTCGTCTAAACCAGTCCATAAGCTTATTGTTAGACTATCAACTATTCCTAAAACTCCGAAAACCGCGGTGGCCTTTGTTGCCTTTTTTGCCATGATTGCATCTCTTTTAAGTTGGGGTTTTAGCTTAATTTTCAGCGGAATCTTAATTAGAGAAGTGAGCAAACGGGTAAAAGGGGTTGATTATAGGGCTATAGGTGCAGCGGGATACCTTGGACTCGGAAGTATTTGGGCTTTAGGTCTTTCTTCCGCACCAGCTCTGTTGATGACAACGAAATCCTCTATTCCTCCTGCATTGTATAAAATTAGTGGTACAATTCCATTGACAGAAACTATTTTTACTTGGCAAAATTTAGTCATGATTGTTGTTCTTATTGCTTTGTCTGTCACGATATGTTTTTTATCTACACCTAATGCGAATAAGGCTAAAACTGCAGAAATGGCTGGTATCAATTACGGATCAGATGAAGACACCAGTAAAAAAGACAAAGCTCATAGGCCTGGTGAATGGCTAGAGTATAGTCCTATTTTGACACTCGTCATTGTATCCATTGGCATTATCTATGTCTTTAACATTATCAATAAAAAAGGGCCTATAGCTGCTCTCGACCTTAATACTTATAATTTTATGTTCTTGATGTTAGGTATGCTATTGCACTGGATGCCAAGAAGTTTCTTGGATTCAGCAACTAAAGCTATACCCGCTACCGGTGGTGTACTCATTCAATTTCCTATTTATGCCGGTATTTTCGGAGTGTTGATGGGCTCTGGACTTACAGACGTATTGATGAAATTCTTCCTTTCCATTTCAACTCAAAATACATTCCCAGCTATTGTTGGAATTTACTCAGCCATTCTTGGACTATTTCTTCCATCAGGCGGTGGTAAATGGGTTGTAGAAGCACCATATCTTCTCCAAGCTGCACAACATTTGCATGTTAACCTTGGCTGGGTGGTGCAAGTATATAACGCATCAGAGGCCCTACCAAACTTTATCAACCC
>DHIM01000156.1:24397-25229 GCA_002403785.1 Clostridium sp. UBA4746 | reverse complement strand
CTTGCAGGATACTCAATTTTGCAATTGGTATTCCATTTACCGGTTGTTATCTTCATGGTATGGCTTCTTGCAAAAACAATACCCTATATTCCAGCAATTTTGTAATCTTTTGATCATAGCATAAGGCTTATAGGAGTGTAGCCAACGGAACATAAAAAACATGCTAAGGATTTTTATATTTAAGGCAAACGATTATATTGCTACACTCTGTAATGCTTAGTTTCAAAGATTGGATAAGTTCTAAAAGTATTAACGAAATCAAAATATCATAAAACTATAATGTAAAAGGAGTTGGGAAGATGAATCCATTATATGTTGAATACGCTAAAAAAATGAGTGATTTAGGTGACAAGGTAAATAATATATCAAGTCAGTTTTTTGGCATGAAGGAGGATACTCCCGAGGAATTAAAACATCAATATAATACTTCCTTAAAAGCAATAAGTGAATATAAAGAGTTAAAATTAGCTTTCATGTTAACTGTCGTTCCAGATATAGTCCAAAATGAACATGAACAAGTGATTGAAGCAATTCAAATGTTCATAGACGGTACTAAATACATGTTTAAGTTTATTAATAAAAGCGATAGTCTTGTGGATATAGGATACTCATTACAACACGAAGGAAAAGAAAGGATTGTTCAATTAGCAGATCAGGTTTGCATAAAGTTTGGTAACTAATTGAGGTTTCATCAATCTTCTAAGTGAGATTCAATGGAATAGAAATGTATTCTATATTTCTATTCCATATTTCATTTATTTTCTTGAAATTCAAATATAAAATTTCTCTTTTATAAAAATAACATCTATTAAAAAGCTGGTAAATAGTTTCA
>DHIM01000156.1:1691-24261 GCA_002403785.1 Clostridium sp. UBA4746 | reverse complement strand
GTTTCAATAAAAAAAACTATTGATACTATGCAACGTTTATCATATAATATAATAAATAAATAGTGAAAGGATGATTTAAATGAAAAAGTCTAAAAAAGAATTACTTCAAGATATGTCCTTCTCGATTGACATGAACAAACTGAATTTAAACAGAAGAAAATTTACCACAAGTGAAATCGGAAGAGGCACAGGAATTGAAAAGAATAAAAAAGGAAAAGGTTCTTATACCCGCAAGAATGTCAATTTTGATGACAGTTCTAACGGGTATTTTTATCTTTAAAAATAAAAATTCTCTTATCTAGATATATATATATCTATTGGAACTAAATTTGAAATATCATTAAATACATCTATCGATTGAACCTGAAATTTATATGTTCTTCCAACTTCTAAACCAGTTATTGTAATGAAGTTTTTAATATTTATTGAAATCCAAACACCATCTTTATAAATATTGTAGCCTTTCAGATCTATTTCAGTGTTTTTATTCCAACTCAAATTAACTGTTCCGGGTGAAGAATTAAATCCATTCAAGTTTATTGGTTTAGCCGGTGGCATTATTAGATCAAGTGAAGGACACCAATTTTGATCCATGTGTGTATATCCACCACTGCTTGCAGATTGCGTGAATTGCCAAATATTCCAGCCACTCCACCCACCAAAACTCATCGGAGTATCATCACTAAACTTCAAATAATTACTAAATTCATAGAATTCAGCATTCCAAAGGGGTAAATTATTTAGTGTATTAATTTCAGGTGTAATCTGCCAGTCACTCCAGAAAGATCTATTTGTATATATCATTATAGTTCTTCCTGTATATGACTTAAAGTGGTCACAAAATACTTTAGCCCAATCGACTATTTGTTTCCCTGTAAGTCCGATATCAATTTGACCAAGGGGCGGTTCTATATCTAAGACAGGAAGTAAGTCCCCATATCCACCTATTGAAGCTTTACTCATTATATTTAATATATGGTCAGCGTATTTTTCAGCCTCAACATTGGCTTTGTTTAAATCGTAATCTAAATTAGACCAGTGTGGAATATAATAGAATCCTACTGGCAGCCCTGCAGATTTTATTCCTATGGTATGTTTTTGTGCCATAAAATCTGGTGTATATCCCATATTTAATACACTATTTCCTGCCCTAACGTAAACATATTTTATTTCATCATTCTTAATTTTATTCCAATCTAATTCGGGTGTATAAGAAGAAACATCTGTACCTTTTAAGTAGCCAGAATATTGGTTAGCTTTTGACCAATAAACGGTACCAAGAGAAGTTGTAATACTAACTCTTACAATATTGCTGTAACCAGAGAAAGTTTTGTCTGACTTATAAGATGTGACCTTATAATTGTAAGTTTCACCGATTTTAATGAATGCATCTACAAAAACTCGATTCGGGGTAGAACCTATAGGAATATTATTTCTCAAAATATAATATCCACTAACCTGTACATTGTCATATGCAGGTTCCCAAAATAGCACTGCACTAATTAACGTATTTCTTTGTACTATCAGTTTCGTTGGAGCCCCTGGTATGGCCCTAAAATTTATTCCTAAATCCAAATCGTAATTTCTAGCAATACTCCGCCTAATATTATTAGGACTAATATCATTAGAACTAACCATACGATCCTTTTCCCCAAGTGGTACAAACAAGGTCTGATTTATAACCAGCTGATCCGAGTGACCTAGTCCATTTGCTTCAATAATACTTTGTGATGAAACTCCATATCGTTTTGCAATTGACCAAACAGTATCGCCTGATTTAACTAAATGAGTCCCCACCAAATTACCTCCTTATATGTATTCTTATAATTAACATATTCATTTGATAATTTTATTGTGCATAAGTTTTTTCTTAGTCTATAAAATAATAAAACTCCAAGGTATTCCCTCAGAGCTTCTAACTATTATTTTGTTGACACCCTTAATCTAATTTAGTGTAATATATTTTCAATACATCCTTCATTTCTTTCGATAACAGTTCTTTAGCTCCATTAACAATATTTTCCGGAATTTTCCTATAATATGCTTCAGCAATACCCCCAGCAATGCATGCAATGGTATCACTGTCTCCTCCTATGGATATCGCATTTCTTAATGTATCTTCATAACTGTTTGACTCAAGGAAACTTCTTATGGCCTGCGGAACACTTCCCTGGCAGGAAACATCAAAGCTATACCAGGTTCTGATGCTATCTAAACTTTCACTGAGATCATATCCAAAGCTTTCTTCAATATAATTTTTTATTTCTTCCTTTCCACTACCATTCTTTGCGTAAAATATTGCAGCAGCGGTAGCTTTCGCGCCCTTTATCCCTTCTTGGTGATTGTGCGTTACAATCGCACTTTCCTCTGCTTTCGAGAGAACCTCCTCAAGAGAATTATAATAAAGACCAATAGGGCTGACTCTCATGGCAGATCCATTCCCATAGCTATTATATGGTTGCATTTTTTCGGACATTCCCCACTTTTTAAAGCTTCCACCAAAGCCTACATGAGGATACCTCCTGAACCAGTGTTTATAACTTTCATCAAAAGATTTCCCATTTATAATAGAATCCATTGTCGCTACCGTAAGTACGGAATCATCAGTAAATTTTGATTTTGAAGAAAATAATTCAAAGCTCTTTGTTTTTATGTTATTGAATTCATAAACAGAACCTATAATATCTCCAGCTATTGCTCCAAGCATTTATTCTCACTCCTTCCTAGCATTATTAAATTTATCAAAACTGCATTATAGTATAATTATACCATATCTTCTGTACTATTATAAATCATAGTTGCACTAGCAACTATATTGCTTTATTATATAATTAGTAGGAAATGCAACTAATTTAGGAGGAATAATACAATGAATGAAAATAAAAACTCATTAGGAAGGTGGATTTCTCTTTTACATAGACATGGTCATATATACGTTGGAAGGCATCTTAAGCAATATAATATAAAGAAAGGTCAGTATACATTTTTAAATGCATTATATAAAAAAGATGGAATAAGGCAGGAACAATTATCAGATTACCTTAAGATTGATAAGGGTACCACAGCAAAAGCTATAAAAAAGCTGGAAGATTATGATTATATCATTAGAAAAGTAGATCCAATAGATAAAAGAGCATATAATGTTTATCTTACTGAGAAAGCATTGAAAATTAAACCTATGGTTAGAAAAGCCATGATGGATTGGATAGATATTTTATACTCAGGATTTAGTGAAGATGAAAAGAAAACATCCTTAGCTTTACTCGAAAGAATGGGGGAAAATGCCACAACTTTCACAAATGACTATTTTAACAATGATGCAGCACATTAGGAGATGCTAAAAATGAACATAGCGGTTACTACTAAGAGATTTATTAACAATAATTTTCATGCTCTTACACATAAAAATTATAGATATTTTTGGATGGGTCAGTGTGTTTCTTTAATCGGTACCTGGACACAAAATATAGGACAATCCTGGCTAGTACTTTCTCTAACAGGATCTCCATTTTTACTTGGACTTGTTGGAGCAATGCAGTTTTTACCCGTAACCTTTTTCTCATTGTTTGCTGGGGTACTAACTGATAAGTTTCCAAAGAAAAAAATACTAATTTTCACTCAGAGCGTATCGATGATATTAGCTTTTATATTGTCTGCCTTAGTGTTTACAAACACGTTAAAGTATGGACATTTAGTAGCTTTAGCTTTATGTCTTGGATTTTGTAATACTTTAGATATGCCAACTAGACAAGCCTTTAATGTTGAAATAGTAGGAAAAGACGATTTAATGAATGCCATTGCTTTAAACTCAGCCACTTTTAATTTAGCAAGAATTATTGGACCAGCTATTGGAGCTATGCTTATGGGATATCTAGGAGCAGGATGGTGTTTTTTATTAAATGGTTTTAGCTTTATGGCAGTTATCTACGGTTTGGTTCATATTGAAGCAATCACTTATGTGAGAAAGAAAAGTTCTGAAAAAGGCATGTTTAAAGAAATAATGGATGGCCTTAAATATATAAAAACCAATTCTGTTCTATTAGAAACCTTGATATTGGTTAGTATTATGGGGATATTTGTTTTTAACTACAACGTTCTAATACCTGTATTTACGAAAAATGTACTACATATGCAAGAAAAAACCTATGGAATTTTACTGTCTGCACTAGGCGCTGGTTCCCTCATTGGAGCGCTTCTTATGTCTTTAAAAAGTAAAAATGGTCCAAATAAAATTCTTATGATAGGTAGCTCTATTGGAATTGGCATAATGTTGATTTTTACAGGAATAAGTAATTTATATTATTTTACTGCCTTAAGTTTAGCAATAACCGGAATTTTTAATATGTTTTTTTCAACCACTGCAAATTCCATGTTACAGTTAAATTCTAGAGATGATTACAGAGGCCGTGTTATGAGTGTATATTCACTTGTATTTGCTGGATTCACTCCTCTAGGAAGCCTCCTTTCAGGATCTGTGGCTGAGAAATATGGTGCTGACACTTGTTTCATGTTATCAGGTATTTCTGCAATAATATTGGTATTGTTACTTGTCACCTGGGCTAAACTTAGAGAAAACGGTAAAGCAACATCCGTATAAGTTTTTTCATTTAATAAAAAAGGTAGGATCAAATATGTATTTGATCCTACCTTTTTTTATTTAACTCTACGCCCATATGTAAAATCACTATTTAGTGCTTGAATTCTAATTACAGCACCTGTGTGGGGTGCATTTATCATGTTACCATTACCAACATAGATCCCTACATGATGAGCTGGCATTCCGAAAAATACCAAATCGCCTGGTTGAAGATTATCTCTAGATACAAGTGTTCCTACATTTTGTTGAGCTTCCGAAACCCTTGGAAGGTTTACTCCAAAATGTGCAAATACATATTGTGTAAAGCCTGAGCAGTCAAATCCTGAAGGACTTGTCCCACCCCAAACATATTGAATGCCAAGAAAATTTGAAGCATATGCTAAAACTGCATTAGAAGAAAATGTAGCTCCACCTCTGGAAGGCGTTAAACTAGGAGCCACATTTCTTATTTTCTCTTGTGAAACCTGGCTTGCTGATGCAGAAGCTTGTCTTGATGCTAATTCAGCTTGTCTTACTGCGGTGGCTTTTCTTGCTGCAGTAGCTTGTCTTGCTGCTATAGCAGCTTGTCTTGCTATTTCAGCTTGTTTTTCTGCAATAGCAAGATCTGTTGCCAGTTGTGCAGCATATTTTTTTTCTTGAGCATCTAATTGTGATACTAGTACAGTTTGGTCTGATTTTTGTTTGGTTAAAGTAGTCAATATCCTTTTATTGTCAGATCTTAAAGATAGTAACTTTGTATTTTCTTTATCTAGTTCAACCTTCTTTAAATTAATTGCTTCCTTTTTTGTTTTCAAATCATTAATAACATTTTGATCAAAGGTTACTATCTTTTTAATATTTTCTACTCTAGATATAAAATCATCTAGACCCTTTGATTCTAGTATAATGTCTATATAACTTGATGGTCCATTCATATACATTACTCTCATTCTTTTATCAAAAAGGCTCTGTTCTTCTTTAATATTAACCTCTGCTTTTGCAATGTTTATTTTAGCTTGTTTAATATTTTTTTGTGATTTAGATATATCATTTTCATTACTATTGATTTTAGACATAATTGTTTCAATCTGATTATCCATCATCTCGACTTTGTTTTCAAGGTCATTCCTTTGAGTTTGAACCTGCTGAATTTTTGCCTTATCTGACGCAGTATCTGCGTATACGCTAGTAAACCCAACACTCATAGTTACACCAAGTGCCATTATGGCTAAAACAAATTTTTTATTCAATTCTCCATCCCCCTAGATATAATTTTAACTTTCAAAATATTTTTTGCAAAACTTGAACATAATTACTATAATACACAAAAACAGAGAATATGTAAAGGAACTAACTACAAATAAAGTATATAGTTGGTAGTTATATTTCGTTATTGATTTGTTATATGAACTTTATAGATATTTATGTAATTTGAATACATTCTAATTTACATTATATTCAATGTCAAAGTTATTATACATTTTCTTTAATAGTTTAAGTAATATTTCTTTTTCTTCTTTAGAAAAGTTTTTATATGTTGTTAAACTTACTTTTTTAGAAATGTCATCGACTTTGCCTTCTATTGCCTTACCTTTTTCAGTAAAAATTATGTATGTTACCCTTCTATCGTCTTGACATTTTTCCTTTTTTACATATCCTAATTTTAATAACTTATTAACTAATGCTGTAATAGTCGACTTATCTTTTCCTATTAATTGTCCTATTGCTTTCATACTTAATCTTCCATTATTATCATACAATACTGTAAGTATATTACCATATGAAGGCACTAAATCATCCAGTCCTTTTTCTTCCAGTGATTTTTCTATAAATTCAGTCATTCTTTTCTTGATTTTGCTTATAAAATATACTATGTATTTATCATTCATAATCAGACCCCTATTCTAATTTAAAATTTAATTATATATTGAATTATAATATTGAATAAACTATAAAGCAATTTTTTAAAATACGGTTTGACATCAATCACTGCCGCCCTATCAGTTATAAACTAGTTAATTCAGGTGTTAAGACTACTGACGGAGATATATTAGTAACAGGGTCAACAGGTGGCGTAGGAAGTATAGCCATTTCAATTTTAAGCAAGATTGGTTATGATGTCACTGCGGCTACATGAAAAACTTCTGAAAGGGAAATGCTACTTGGAATTGGTGCAAAAAACATAATTGATAGGAAAGAAATAGATGATAATTCTGGAAGAACACTTTAAAAAAACAGATGGGCAGGAGTAATAGACACAGTAGGCGTAAATATACTAGCTACAGCTATTAAATCAACTAATTATGGAGGTAGTGTTACCTGTTGTGGAAATGTCGCTTCCGATGAATTTTCAACGTCAGTCTATCCTTTTATTTTGAAAGGGGTTTCATTGTTTGGAATCGATTCTGTTAAATATCCTATGGATATTAGACTTAAGATTTGGAATAAATTATCCTCTGATTGGAAACTTAATAATTTAGATGCTAATGTAGATGAAGTATCTTTAGAAGGATTAAGTAAAAAAATAGATATGATACTCGAAGGTAATCACAAAGGTAGAACTATAGTTAATCACAAAGGTAGAACTATAGTTAATCTTGATTTATAAAAAGAAGCTGTTACTTTTTACATGTACCCTATAAGATAGATTTTTTTTCATTTATCTATTATATAGGGTATATTTAACTTTAGAAATAAATAATAATAATAATCTTATAAATAATGTCTACTTAATCAAGTTAGTTGTGGCATTAACTAAAACGCACATTTAAATTTGTTTTTATAGTCTTGCATTAATCCTTCTCTAAAATCTGGATGTGCAATATTGATTAGTGCTTTAGCTCTATCTCTTAAAGTTCTACCTTTAAGTTGTGCAATCCCATACTCTGTAACAATATAATCCACATCAGTTCTTGAAGTTGTAACAACTGCTCCTGCATCTAATAATCCCACTATTCTTGAAATCTTTCCTTTTGAAGCTGTTGATGGTATTGCTATTATTGATATGCCATCTTCGCTCATATTTACACCACGCACAAAATCAACTTGCCCTCCTACACCACTAATTTGTTTTAAGCCTATGCTCTCTGAGCACACCTGTCCCATTAGATCAACCTGCACACAAGAATTTATAGAAACCATTTTATAATTTTGCATAATCACACAAGGGTTATTTACATAATTTACAGGATACATTTCGACTAAAGGATTATTATCAACAAAATCATAAAGTCTTCTAGTTCCCATAAGGAATGCCACCACAATCTTTCCTGGATGAAGTGTTTTGAATTTGTTAGTGATTACACCTGCTTCTACTAATTCAACTACTCCATCTGATATCATTTCTGAGTGTATTCCTAAATCCTTTTTATGT
The DNA here is from genome assembly GCA_002403785.1 of Clostridium sp. UBA4746. Lineage (GTDB taxonomy): Bacteria > Bacillota > Clostridia > Clostridiales > Clostridiaceae > Clostridium_AD. Next base: position 16,312 of record DHIM01000156.1, on the reverse strand, counting down.
TTTAAGAACAAAAGCACGGCCTCAGGGATAGCTCCGATTCCAAGTTGTAGTGTAGCACCATCTTCTACAAGCGATGCGCAATTCTCACCAATCTTTTTTTCAACGTCCCCTATTTTAGGTGGCTGTAGTTCAATTATTTCATGAGATGTTTCAACTATATAGTCTATTTTTGATATATGGATAAATGAGTCTCCCATAGTTCTAGGCATTTTATGATTTACCTCAGCAATTACGATTTTAGCATACTCTGCAGCAGGTTTCGTATAGTCATTTGATACCCCAAAACTACAATACCCATGTTCATCTGGAGAACTAACCTGCACTAAAGCTACATCTACAGGCATATATCCTTTTCTAAATAACTTAGGAACTTCATGGAAGAAGCAAGGAGTAAAATCTCCCCTTCCACATTCAATAGCTTCTCTAGTATGTGTACTTGCAAAAATTGAATTATCGTGAAAGTATTCTTCCATGCCAGGCTTAGCATATGGAGCTGTACCCAGTACTACCAAGTTAACTATTTCTACATTTCTGTAGTTTTCCTTATTGGCTACCATTGCATCAATTAATTCCGTTGGTTCTCCAGCGGCGTGACCCACAACGACTCTATCCCCGGATTTAATATACGTCACAGCCTCTTCTGATTTAACAAGCTTACTTTTATAAATTTCCTTCCATTTCATAAAAAATCTCCCTTCATATATACCTGAATTGTTATTTAATTAATAATTAATCTTTATATAAACCCCATAATATATCGATGTCTTATTTTACTGTTTCAATGATATATTGTGTCAAGTCTTTAAAAAATATACAAATCTTAAAAAGGGCTACGTTTTCATTTCGTTCTTTATTCAGATATTGAGTATTGTTTGATTTGATCACTTTCTTTCCTAGATAGACTTTTGATGATAACTGTGCAAATAATACCTACAATATTCATAATAGCAACTATCAAGAATGCACGTCCATACTCTCCACCGCTTGATTGCTTAACCATTGCTGCAAGTCTCGGTCCAACAAATGCTGCCAAACCAAATGCCGTAAACATCACGCCATAATTTACGCCTATATTTTTAGAGCCAAAATTATCTGCTGTTACTGATGGGAATATACCCATAAACCCTCCGAAACTAAGTGCTATACCAGATACTGCTACGATAAACACACCAAAACTTTTTGCTCCAGATAATAATACAAGCATTCCACTACTTAAAATATACATACACAAAATTGCATTATATCTTCCGATTTTATCTGAAACAGATCCCCAAAATATTCTTCCACCCGTATTTGCAAATGCTAATATACTTACTGCTACTGCAGCTACTTGAGTAGATAGTCCAATTTTTTCTTGAGCTATTGGAGAAGCATGGCCTATAATCATTAGCCCTGAAACACAACCAATTGTGTACATAACCCATAATACATAAAACTTAACATCCTTCACCATTTCTCCCGGAGTTTTATCTATAGTTGCCGTTACCGGACCTGCAACCTTTGGTGTCCACCCTTCAGGTTTCCATCCCGGTTTTGGAGCTTTTAAAACAAACGAACACAGAACTATACCTATCATGAAAACAAATCCGAATATTCTAAATGTTAAAAGAACTCCATATTTAGCAATTAAAGAAACAGCCAATGGTGCAAATAATACTGCCCCGGAACCAAACCCAGCTGCCACAAGTCCTCCTGCAAGCCCTCTTTTGTCTGGAAACCATTTTACTGTATTGCCAACCGTACATGCATAAACTGTACCTATTCCGAATCCCCCTAGTACACCATACGTTAAATAAAGAATAGTTAATGAACTTGTAAATCCAGCTAAAATTATTCCTACTCCAAAAACTAACCCGCCTACTAATGTTACCTTCTGTGGTCCACTTTTATCTTGAATTTTTCCAGCTACGATCATTGCAAAAGGTATTAAACATAGGTTAAGAGTAAAAGCAAGAGACGCTTGACTAGTTTGCCATCCAAACATTTCTATTAAAGGTTTTTGAAATACACTCCATGCATAAGCAGAACCAATACATAAGTTCATAATAATACTTGCCAGTAGTACAATCCATCGATTTGTTGCTTTGTGTTGCATTGACGTCACTTCCTCTCTAATTATTTTTGTATTATTTTTGTCGGAAATAAAGTAGCGTAAACCTTTTCATCCCTTTTATTAGAATTAGTACATTTTTATTTCCGTGTATATAAATGAGCAATAACTATGCCAATACTATTTTTATCATAAAATCATCTAAGTCCCGCATTCCTACTGAACTATGTAATAAGCTTTCAATTTATTATAAATTCATAATTGTTCTAATTCTAGTACAATCTTAGTACAAATTGTCCCATAATTAGGATTTTATCAATATATATATAAACAAACCTAGTACCATGGAGTGGCACTAGGTTTGTTTATATGAAATATCTATCTTGTGTTTTTTAATTTTATAATATAGATTGCTCCTAGAAATTCCTAGGTGTTTTGCCACTTCATTTTTGTTTCCTCTACATTCCGTCAATGTGCTAATAATCGTATTTCGTTCGGCTTCACCAGTAGATATCTTCAGATTATTTATCGATTCTTCTCTTTCCTTATCACAAGAACTTTCGCGATACATATATTGAGGTATATCATCGCAGGTAATAAAACCATTTGACATGCTACATACTGTTTCTATGACATTTAGCAATTCTCTAATATTACCAGGCCAGTCATAATCCACTAACCCCTTAATAAAAGAATTATCAATTTTAAAAACATCCATATCATTTTCCTTTGAAAATTTTCTTATGTAATAATCTACCAATAAGGGTATATCCTCTTTTCTTTTACGCAATGGAGGTATATTGATAGGGATGACATGCAGTCTATAAAATAAATCGTGCCTAAATTTTTTTTCATTGACCATATTTAAGAGGTTAGCATGTGTAGCTGCAATAATTCGCACATTTATTGGAATAGGAAATTCACCCCCAACCTTTTCAATTTCTCTTTCCTGTAAAACGCGCAGTATTTTCGCCTGCAACGACAACTGCATATCCCCTATTTCATCAAGGAAAATTGTTCCTCCATCAGCCATTAAGAACTTTCCAGAACGTCCACCCTTGATTGCTCCCGTAAAAGCACCTTCTTCATAACCAAACAACTCTGACTCCAAAAGGTTTTCAGCAATCGCAGCACAGTTAATCCTCATAAAGGGTTGATGCCGCCGGTTACTAAGATTAGCAATGGCTTGGGCCACCAGTTCCTTTCCAGTTCCTGTATCACCAGTGATTAAAACGGTAGACTTTGTTTTCGCCGCAGCAATAATCCGTTCTTTCAATTCTAAAACAACTTTGCTCTGCCCAATAATATCATCGATTGTATATTTAGAATATAATTTTGAATGATTCTTATATGGCATCAAATGACTCTTTTGAACTTTTAAGATCCCCTCGGACATATATTCTACAAAACTCGTCATGCTAATTACACCAACAACATTATTTTCTTGATTCACCACAGGAACAATATCAAAATCTACTTTTTTCAAGTTCTTTATATCATTACTTTCTAAAATAGTGTCTGCTTTAATTACCAACGAATCAATCTTGAAATTTTGATGATGTATGTATACTATCAAAGAAATGGCTGTAATAATCCCCTTATACTTATTATCGGCATCCACAACAATAGCATATGATGTTTTCTTCGATTTCATTTTTGTAACAACTGTATCAACGGTATCTCCAAGAGAACACAATATAAATAAACAATCTACAATTTCTTTTACTTTCAAAACTCCCCCCCCCCCTTATTCATGAAGTATTCTATCATTTAAGTTTGTACTTTTGCATTCATTCAGTAAGATTACCCTTAATAATATATTAAAATCATATAAAGTTTCAGCAGTAAACATCTTTATTATTTTATTGTTCTTGTTATTATATTACCCAATATAACAACTTGAATACTACAGATATCATTCTACAAACTTATGCCAATCCCTTTATGTTTCACAAAATATTATTTTATTAATCAAATATATTGATTTATTACTATAAATTCGAATCTAACAAAAAAAATGTAAATGCCTAGCTTGAAAGATTTTATCCATCATGCTAATGTCCTTCTTTTACACAATTTTTACTGGTGTTCCTACAGGCACTAAATTATAAAGCTCAATTATATTGCCTTTAACGGACACCGTTACTTGATTACCTAGGCTACCCTTTACTTCGCCATATTCTTTAATAAATCTTGAAGCCATTTCTTCTGTCAAAAGGGTGATAATATAGGATTTTTGTTTTCTTTGTGATAGTATTTTCATATCCTCAACATCGACTAAACAACACTAACCACAACGCTATTTTCCTTTAAATAAGCCTTTGGATTAAATCCAAAGGCTTATTTAAATTAATTAATTCACTTAATATCTTTGTCCAATATCATTACCAATTTTTCTAAGTTGAATCACTTGTTCTTCTGTTCCTAGAACTACCATGGTATCACCTATTTCAAGTATCTCGTCAGAACATGGATTAAAGGATAATTTTTCACTATTATTTTTTTTAATCGCTAAAACTATTAGTCCAGTTTTTTCAGGAATTTTCACTTCTTGAAGACTTTTATTTACTATAATGGATTTTTCACAAATAACAACATCTTCTAAGTCTAAAATTAGATCTCCAGCATGAGTTATTATATCTAAAAAAGCAATAACAGTAGGTCTCAGCATTAGGGCTGCCATTCTACTTCCTCCTATTTCATTTGGAGAAATTGTATTATCTGCACCTGCTTTTTTCAACCTTTCAGCTGCATTTTTGTTTATAGATCGAGACACAATATATAAATTGTTATTCATTTCTCTTGCGGTTAAGACAGTATAGACATTGTCAGCATCCGTAGATAATGAAGATATAAGACCCTTGGCATACTGTATCCTTGCCTTATCTAATATATTTTCTTCAGTGGCATCTCCATGAATAGCATAGATTTTTTCCTCTATTAGTCTATTTATTATTTCTTCATCTTTTTCTATTACAATAAAAGGGACCTTACTTCTTTTAAATTGCTTTATAGCATTATATCCTGTTTCCCCTCCACCACATATTATATAATGGTCTTTTAGCTTTGTCATCTGAGATTCCATACGTCTCCTCCTCCATGCATCTTTTAAATCTCCTTCTAAAAATGAAGATACTATGCTGGTAAATAAATACCCTACAGTTCCTAAACTTAAAAGAATAATAAATATGGTGAAAAGCTTAGCTTTTACATCCATAGTAGCCACTTCCGCATATCCTACAGTTGATATGGTTATAACAGTCATATACAATGCATCTACAAAGCTAACATCTAATAAAAATTTATATCCTATTGTTCCTGTAAGAATCAAAGCTATTAATATGGTGACGACAAGATTAAATTTACGATAACTCTCCATAGCTTGGCCCCTTAATCATATTTTAAGTAATTTTACCCTAAAAAGGTAGTGATGCAAATATATAACTCCACTTTCACACATTATTTTCCTAGGCGATAGTAATTATTCAGTAGAGTAATCATAATTATAATATGCTGGAAAATATAAATTGTGATAATAAAGTATTGAACTCAAAATTCATTAGCTATAGCAATATCTATATTAAATCCTATCTTCTCATAGATATTCTCTACTGTTTCTTCTTCATCCTCTATTACCAAATAATATTTTTTTGTTTTATCATACATCATGTTTCTCAACGTAAACTTTTCTTTGTAACTTCTCTCTTCAGGTTTAATTGATTTACTATCAGCAATAATTATATTCTCATTGGATATTCTATTTCCTTCTTCATCAGCAAAATAGATTTTTAATCTTAAAGGTATTTTCTTATCTTCTACCTTCTCTGTTTGGAAGAACTCTAAGTAAGTTATGCCACTTGTAATTTTTCTTGATATATTAGTAAGTTTAACTTCTACTTTCTTTATATTCGCCTTGCCACTCTTACTTCTATCATTTTTAAACTTTATAACTGGTATTATGATTTCTTGTAGTGTTGCTCCACCATAAACAAAGTTTGCGCCCTCTCCTTGCACTTTAAATCTATTAGAACCTCTAGGAACAGCAACATACTTACCGCTATCTTTTCCTAATATATAGTCCATGGAAAAACAAAGTGTACCTTCAATATCTTCTTTTTTATCACAAATCATAAATCTCCTTTTGATTGCTAAAGAATCTTCTATATTTTTTATAGTCTTATCACTCTCTGTTAATGATCCCCGTTTATAAATGAATCCATGGTCTGCAGTAATATATATATTGGAAGCACTAACATTATTAATTAAATCATTTACTAAAGATTTTAATTCTCTAAAGGCTTCATCTACAGCATTAAACACTTCTCTTTCTGTTGCTACATGATCACCTCTTGCATCTATAGAATTGTGATATATATATATTAATTTCTTTCCATTAAAAGTTTTTCTAAACTCTGCCCTAGACATTTCTACTAGATCTTTATACTGTATAGCAATAGCGACCTCAGAATATTTAGATAGAATCTTTTCTCTATTCGCTGTTCCCGCAGAATTAATACCGTCTACTATTATTTCTGCTTTATCATTTATTTCAATATTACTATTAGGCAGTAGACTTGCCATACCTAATTTTGTATAGGAAGGTATCTCACCCTGCATAGCTGATATTTCTGTAAATCCTTTTCTTTCAATGTTTAATGTCTCACTAAACTCCTTTGCGGCCTCATACCTTAATGCATCAGATATAACTACAAAGACTCTCTCCCCTTTCTTCACAAGAGGTTTTATAAATGTATTATAAAAATCTTTTTGCTGAATTATAAGTGGTATGTTCCAATCATCTTTTAATTCATCACTAATAGCATTTGACCATTTTACTGACGATTCATCCACAAACCAATTTACATAGGTATTCTCAACCTTTTCTCGGAGTTTCATTAATTTTTCCTTATCCTCTGATTTATCAAAAGCCACATAAAACCTTCTATATGCTTTGTCTATTATATAATACTCATTTGTATACTTCTCAATAAACTCATGTGTTTTATACTGTCTTATAAATGAGCCTATATTTTTTTTCATTTTAAATAGCTCTATAGCAGCATTTATAGCATCATATTCCTGTTCAAAGTTATTAAAAAAGTGAGTTGTTCTTCTTTCTGATATTATTAAAGAATATTTATCATATTCCTCGATATCATTTAACAGTTGATATACTAGTCTATTTATAATAGCCTTATCAAATGCTTTAAAAGCATCACATTTTATGTAATTATCTATATCCCATTCTTTTATGTATTGCTCTATATTAAGCATTCCCTCGATTTTATCTGCAATCACATCATATATTTTAGCATCTGCGGAATGATTCATAAAATGATTTATAAATACTATACAATCTGATTTTTTATAAGATACATACTGTTGCCAAGTCTTAGGCAGAGTTTCCTCCAATGTATAATGCACATTTGTAATCATAAAGAATATCATTAATTTTTCTAAACTCTTATCTACTGAATTAAAACCATAATATTTTTCAACCAGTATCCAAAAGGCTTCAATATTACCAAATTTATTTATGGCTTCTAAATATCTATTTTTCTCTTTTATTTCCTCTGAAAATAATATCTTTATTACTTCTTCAATATCACAAATATCTGATTTGCATAAGGCAGAAATTACTGCTATATCTATTTTTTCTTCAGTATAGTTTTCAATACCATAGTTGGTAAACGTGGCATATCTTTCCTTATTATTAAAGAATTTTGAGTATTTCTTAAATACACCTCTTAATGTATCATCTTTTACACCAAGTTCCCTCATGATAGCAATAATTTTATCTGTAGAAAATTCTGTACTGTATTTTAATATATCTAAAATATAATTTGATCTTGGAGCTGGCTTTTGCATCTTTGCATAAATAAGGAAATGTGATACTACATCAACCTTTTCAATCTCATATTTTATTCTGTAACTATTATTTTCAGTTAGTTTTAATAGTCTCACATTATCAAGAGTTAGTTCATCTATATCTTCAACAAATTCACCTTCCTCGTCATACCAGAAAACTATATGTCTTTTCTTACCGTAGTCGAGTTCTTTATTAAATATTTCTGTTAATACATTTTTCATCTCTTTTAAATTCATATGCCACCAACTTTCTTTTAAACAAGTTCAGCATATCTAGCTGCTGAACCATTAACTTATCTTAAATTTTAGCCAATAAATCAGCCTTTAAAGGCCTTTTACCTTCCCCCTGTGGAATTTCTACCCCTTGAAATTTATCATAGTTTACTTTCACTCCATCATCAAGATCTATGCTTATCTTCTGATTTGCCACATGTGCAATAACTTGATCATATTGAACACATTCAAGTATTTGCTTTTGTATCTTTTCCTTTTTCTTTTTTGCTTCAGTTTTTTCTCTTACTGATGCATTAACATCTTCCATAACCATATCTAATCTATTTACTTCAACCTCATATTTTCTTTGAAGTAAATGTAGATAATCAGTTCTAACTATTGCTACAGTATCAATATCGTACCTATGCATATAGATCAAAGCCTTAAACCCATCATTCTTACCTGATTCAAATAACCAATAAATTGGTCTTTTTTTATAAGTTTTAAGGTGTTCTTTATAAAAGTCCTTTAAGAGATATTTTCTTATTGTTTGTCTTGAAGTTTCATTACCTTTTCTAGCTAACGTATCAGCAATGTAATCTAAGTTTTCTTCTAAGCTTTCTTCACTAAAAGTCATCTTTAAAAACTCTACAAACCGGCTAACTATATCATCTTCAAAATATTCGTCATCAGTTAAGGACATTACGTTATCTATGTCTACTTTAAAAATTTTATATCTATCTGGATTAAACTCACCACCAGCATAAATTAGACCTTCTTCATCTAAGGAATATCTTCCAAACATACATCCTATAGCATAAGAAATAAAAGATTTGATGTCTCTCTTTATATTAGCCAATCTAACAGTAACATCCTTTTCATCTATATCTGGAGTTACTTCTTCTAGACTGTAAATATTAATAAAAACTCTGTTTAATTCTTCTTCATTAGTTTTCAACAATTTAAATTGTCGTTCAAGAAATTTTGACCAATTATCAAGTGATACTTGAATATTCTTTTCCTTATCCCTTAGTAAAGGATGTTTTTTGAAATCCCATGAATTTTCAAAACTATCCCAATCTCCTTTGGAAATTTTTATATTATCTTTTACTAAAGTTTCTATTAATTCTTTTTGTTCTTTATTCTTGTATAATATCACTGGTATATTTCCTACTACACCTGAGCTAAAATTCATTGTTGGGTTTAACATTTGTAACAATTCATTTGTAATTTTATTGTTTAATAACCCGGCATAAAAATAATATAAATCATCCTCACAAAAAAATGCATGTGAGGAAACATCAAATAACATGCCTTCATTGAAGCACCTTACTCCAAAATTGGATGAGCTAATTAATGACCAAGTCATTCCTCTTTTAAAATATAATTCCTGGCTAGGGCGCACATGACCTTTTAATTTAGCCATTTCATCTCTAGAATATTTATCGAAGGCAATAACCGATGCATTATTTCCATACCACTTTCTGTATGTACCACCTTTATTATATGGTATCCACTTTACGTTATGACTATCTATAGTTTCATAACTTTTTTCATCAAACTGTAGTTTGTTATAATCAATTTCAGTCCAATTTCTAATATATTTGTTCGTATCTCCAGTGTGAAGTCCTTCTCTAGGTTTACCAAGTTGTGATAATTTTTTACCATTTTTAAAAACTTCAAGCATATTTTGACTAATCCAATATGCAATTGGGCTTCCAGGAATATTAGTATACCTGTCTATGTTAGTATAATATCTATTATTGGGATTAAAATACATATTTTGTTTTTCTGTAGAATTATTATACTGAACAAGTCTAATATAAGTTCCTAAATAACTTTCTAGAAATATATTTCTAATCACAAATGATACAGTTTGAACAATTTCTCCACCAATCTCTTCAAATGCCCTTGTTCCTAAATGAAGTAAAGAATAAATTGTTTTACTATTAATTGTATTCTTTCTCAATTGTTCAAATGTAGATAAGAACATCCATGAATGTTGGGTTATCATACTTATATATCCCATATTGTTTGAATATTGTTTAGTCATTTCTATAAAGACAGCGAATAAATCTTTCTTTGCTATCGTATAATTTTTATTAACATATTTAACTAATTTTTCATTCATACTTCTGTTTCCCATATATGGCGGATTAGTACATACAACATCATACTTTTTGCTCATTATTTTTGCTTGTTTTATCAGGAAAGGTATCTTCTCCAAAATAATATTCTTATATTGCCATTCAAATATATTAATTGTCTCTCCATTTTTTATCTCTTCTATTCTTCTCTCAATTGCATAAAAGTCAACTACTTTAACCTCTAATATAGAGCCATAATTTTTTGCGTCATTAAATACATTAATTAAATGCTCCACATCATCTCTACGAATTTTCTTTTCAGTCTCTGGTTCCTTCGAGTTTACTAAAAAATCTATGGCTTCTTTTGGAAAATCGTTACTTTCCTGTATAGAACAAATATTAAAATCTATTTTTTCTCTAAATATTCTTCTGTTATAACTTCTAGCCTTCATCATGACAGCAAAATAAGCAAGTTGCGATGCTCTGTCATCTATCTCTAAACCATAAAGGTTTTTTTCTAATATAAGTTTTGAAATTTCTCTTTCTGAGTATCCTGCTGATTTATATATATTATATAGTACATCAAATGCATAAACTAAAATGTGTCCTGAACCCATACACGGATCCATTACTTTTATTTCTTCTGGGCTTATATCTTTGTTTCTTATTTTCTCTAACTGTCTTTGAACTTCTGGTTCTTGCTCTGCCTCTTCTAAATAATATTTCCACTTATCCTTTAATTCTTCATCAGGATGACTCTCTAGCCACAATCTACCTAATGAATTCTCCACCATATACTTTACTATCCAATCTGGTGTAAATAATTGTGTAGCTGCTGGTATATTTTCTTTTGTAATCTTTATGTTTTTCTTTAAATCTGCAAAAACTTCATCTTTCTTCTCTGAAATATAGTATTGATATAACCATCCTATAATCTCCACTTGTTCTTTCCAATCATCCTCTATAATTGCTGTTACCAAATCTCTTATTATAGAACCTTCTTGAAGTAAGTTATCAGGTAATAATAGCTCAGTATAATCTTCTATTTCTTCAAATATTACAGGCATTATCTTCCCCAGTTCATTACACTGTTTTATTAGCAAATATTTAAATAGTTCCTCAGTATTGTTTTCATCTTGTAGTTTATAAATTAAATCTACATTTAAATTTTCAAAATCTAAGTTCGCCGCTTCCCGAATTATGTCTGGTTCAACTTTACTACTATCAGTAGATGATAAAGCTCTTACTCCTGAAGGTAAATATTCATTTACTTCCATAAACCTAATAGCAATTAATCTATTAAACCAAGCATAGGTGACTTCCTCAATTACCTGTTCAAAGCCCTTTTCATTTATTTTTTCAAGTAAACTCTCTCTATGCTTTAGTAGTCTCTTATTATACTTATTTCCATTCACCTCAAAAGCATCTTCAAAGATTTCTACTTTTTTTATTTCATTTTTGGTTATACCAAAAGTATAAGCTTTTTGCCTTATTTGCTCTTTTAATTTAAATCTTGCACCAACTGCAAAATTCTTAATTGCAGATTTATCCATCGTATCTTCATTTCCTTCCATATACTTTCTTGGGTGGAATAACTCCTCCTAAAAAATTACTAAACTAATTTAATCATTGTGTTTTCCACTAATTCTTCATTTAACTTCTTTCTGATATCATCTAATAATCCTTCTATATCTTCTTTATTTTCTATAGTCTTTGCACCACGAAGGATATTGGCTATACTTACAGTTTTAGTTTTTCTATTTCTGTAAATTTGATGTGTTCTGCCTCCAACACCAGCGGTTCCATCGCCTAAATCCGTACCTCCATCTACTTTTTTGTGGACTACAGGCCTTCTTCTTTCTATTTCCTTTGATATTTCATCGAAGCAACGCATTTTTAACCTATCACTTTCTTCTTTCATTGCTACGGCTTCATAGAAATTGTTGGCATTATCTAATCTTTGTATCAATTCATTAAATCTCTTTTTAAACTTACCACTTAATTCATCTTCAAATTCATATAAATGAAGGTCATTTAATACTTTTTCGCAATCTGATTCAATTATGTTTCTTACTGGTGCACATTCTACTTCTAATAAATCAGTAAATCTATTTGAAAATCCTTCAATCAGACTTGGTAATTGTGGAACCTGAGAATATGGCTCTTTGCTTGTAACTATACTATTAATTTTTCCAATTAACTCTATAGCCTCTTGGTCTAAAACGTACGTCTTATTTTTATTGTAAATGCCAATTTTCTTTAAAGCATCATCAAAGAACTTCTTTTGATTTTCAAAGAACTTCTTTACATCCTCGCAGTAATCAATATAATCTAAAAAATCATCTTTTAACTCATAAACCTTTTCATAAAATTCCATAGTATCTTTTTTACTTACTACCTCATCAAAAACCTTTTTGCCCTCAATAAGTACATCCTTACCAGGATATTTCGTTGCTTCATAATAAACTAAAAGTTCTCGTATATTTGCAATTTCTTCTTGTACCAAATCTTTAAATCTATTCATTAATCCATCTTCATCAGTAGGAACCGCTGAAGAATTAAATAAATTTTTACATAATTCTTTAACGTTAATAATATGTTTAGGTGGAGTTTTTGTTCTCTTTTTAATTAGCGCTCTATCCAAATAGTCCCTCTTTGTTAAATAATTTACTATGTCACTATCATGAGTAGTTAAATATTGACCGTTAAGCTCTATTTTTATTTCCTGCTCCTTAAATAATTTTATTATTATTGCTGCAATATCAAGTTCTCCCCATCCATAAGGGGCTTTCGAGTATAATCCAATAATTCCTTTCATAGTCATAGGAATGTTTCTTGAGGTATTTCTTTCAATGTAACTATTTACTTCATCAATGGCTAACTTGTTTTTTTCTACATCCACTAAACTTAACTTCACATTATTATTTGTTAATATTTCTTGTAACCCTCTTGGACTATCAACATATTCCTTAATATAATTCAATTTATTATATAAAGTATCTATTAAAGCTTTAAATCCATCATTTATACGTTCAATAGGATTCTTTTCTTTAATATCAAGAAACTCTGAATTCGCAAATATTTCAGCAGTTTTTAATCCTTCAATTAGCAGAATTTTAACTCTATCTCTTCGTTCCGTTACTTCTCGTGATTTTCTAGTTTTTATATCCTCTATAGCCTGAGTTGACGATGTTCCACTTTTTATTCTTAAGTATGACTGGATTTTTAATATTTCTTCCATCTCCTCTAGGAAGGTGGTATCATTTGATAATTTTATGATTACATTGTTCTCTCTAGTAGACATAAGTTTTAATTCTTGGTGGGTAAGATCTACACCTGAATCAAAGTATGGTGTAATAATTTTTAGTCCTATTTCATTGTTTTGCTGTCCCCTAGCCCTATCATCTATGTTTGCATTAAATGGGAAATTATATTTTGATGAATATCTAAATTTCTTATCCACATAAATATCCTCAAATATTGTCTCAGAAGCCTTCTGAATAACTTCTCCCATGTCAATTATTATACTTTTAATTTCTTTATTAACATCTTGTTCTTCATTGGTTAAAAATATATATTCTTCACCATTTTTCTGTATTAGTGTTTCTCCTATTAATAGCTTTAATGATTCTTCTACTCTCTTTTTAATCCCTAATTTATCATCATCTATATGTTTAACTAATAATGTAGATATATTTTCAAGGTTTGAAGGCATTTCTTTTACATACTTAATCATAAATAAAAGTTTTAATACCTCTATATCATCCGCGTTTAGTTTTGGGTTGTCTTTTGCATGCAATATAACTGTTTTTATATTAGCATCTAAAAATGCCTCTATAGTTTCATAGAATGCTGAGAATGGTATTAATACTCCCATTTCATCGTTAACATACTTTATGGCGGACTCTTGGAATGCACTTAGTAATGATCTTTCCCCTTCCGATAGATGTTTACCTGATGCACCATGTATTCTAATTCCAGTAAATACTGACTGAAGCATGTTGAACTGGTATGGAACAAACGGATATACCTGCGCGAAATCATTTTCGTTTTCATATGCCTTCATTTCAGCAGTGTTTTTTGTAAAAGTTATTAAATTTTTCAAAATAAACTTTTTATCTCCATATAACAACTTTAGTGAGTCTGTTGATCCAGGTGTTTTTTCTAATATACGTTTTTTAATAACTTCATCAACGTTCGCAGATGATAGTGATAATCTGCTATTAAATCTGCCCTGAATTTTACTAAAATCATTACCTTTCACCTTTGTTACAGTGTCTATGTCCTGTTGACTTGTAACAATAACCCATGCCTTACCCCCGCAGTATGTTCCTAAGTCTTCTACAACTGTTTGCAAATTAAGCATTAATTGTGAATTACCCCCAATATACTGTCCTATTTGT
>DHIM01000156.1:0-1500 GCA_002403785.1 Clostridium sp. UBA4746 | reverse complement strand
CCCCCAATATACTGTCCTATTTCATCTACTAAAAATAAAACATGATGATTTCTACCTTTTCCTTCTATATACTCATTTACCTTTTGAGCAAATTTTCCAACACTCAACGAGTAATTTTCTTCTGCCTTGTTATACCAATTTCTTGCTGCATCGATGCTCATTTTAGTAGTCATAGATAAAGCCTCTACAATAGCATCTTCCTCATAATAGAAATCTTCTCTTGTGTCGATCCATTTGTTACTTGAAATGATTTCAAATTCTTTTTTAAACTCTTCATAAACTCCATCCTTAATCATCTGTCTCTCTAAATCAGCCACCCAAGGAATTGAGCCACATAATCCATGCATTTCATTAAACACTTTATTAAATACTTTTACTATGGACCCTTTATCTGCCTTAGAATCACTATCACTTTTAGAATCTATGTTAAATAAAATAACATCTGTTGTTATATCCCCTGCTTGTTTCATATCTGCAAGAATCATTGGATCCTCAACTTTATTATCAAAGTATTCAATAGACTTTTTGTCATTTACCACTCTATTTTCTAATAAATAAGATAAAATCTTTAAAAAGTGGGATTTACCAGATCCAAAGAAACCAGAAATCCAAACTCCCATTTTATCTGTATTGCTGTTTATTCCTCTTTTGTAGGCTTCAAAAAAATCTCCAAAATGACCTAGTAATTCCCTTGTAACAACATATTCATCTAATTCTTGATATATATTTGATTCATCATCTTGACCTACCTTTATAACTCCCTTAATATCTCTTTCTATTTCTTTTAAAAACATCTTTTTAACTTGCATTTTAATTTACCCCTCATTTACCTTTTCTTTATTCTTTTGACCTACCCCTTAAATCTACTAATTTAATGCTTATCAATAAGTTGAAAAGCTCTGTAATAATTATCGTCTTTTACTTCATTAAAGAGAACTAATTCTAAACCATCATATTCACCTGGAAAAAACATAACTACAGGAACTTCATCAATAGCCTTATGTAAATTATTTAATACCATATATGAACGTATAATTGGCCATGCTTTACCAACACCAGTTATAAACACAATATCATTTTTCTGAGTTCTATTTACTATGTACTCTACAATCATGTCATTTTTAAGCGTTAATCTAAGAGCTTTCTTAGTAGCCTTAAAAACAAATTCGCTCCCCTTTTTTTCTTCCATTTCAATATTCTTTTGTAAATAGTTTTTTTTATCCAATATTTCTAACATTATTTCATATAAATCAAATTCTTTAACATTAATATCTGAACTTTCGTTATTAACCTTCTGTTTTATAAACTCAATATGATCTCTTACTAAAAGTTCAAACTTAGGTTCATAATCAAATATATAGTATCCTATCTCATTACCTAAACCTTTGTTTTCCCTAAAAGATTTATCTGTAATCTTAGGTATAATTGCATCTAACCTTTGGTATATTGTTTTCATATTTTAACTCCCTTCCAGATGTGGATAGTGTAAACACTATCTTT
>DHIM01000050.1 GCA_002403785.1 Clostridium sp. UBA4746 | reverse complement strand
AACAGGTGAGCGAGAATCTACATTTTTTTAATATAACTATATGTTGGTGTAAATGTATATGTTAATAAAGAACTAATTAATTAAACGGCAATGGTATAAATTGTATTTGACATTGCCGTTTTTGTTTCATTGCTACAGAGACCCCTAACAGATGCAAGTATGAAGGTACCAATGAAGGCTGGTAAATATTTTTATAAAAAACAATAGGAATGTAATAAATAAACTTGGAATTCGGATAAAATAGATGGAGGTGCAAAATGTCAAATTTAAAAAATAATGTTGAGAATGCAAAGAATAAAGTTACAGGAAAAACTAAGGAGGCTGCTGGAAGGGCCACCGGGAGTCAAGAGATGGAGCTTAAAGGGAAACTTCAGTACCAAAAAGGTGATTTAAAGGATAAAGTTGATAAAAACAAGGAGAAGATTACAGAGAAGTTCAATGATACGTTAGATAAAAAATAAGAGGAGTGTGAATTATATGTTAGCATTAATTGGTGGAATTGTTGTAATAATAATAATACTTAAATTTATCGGCATATTTTAGTTAACATATTTTTAAAAGTAATTAATCTACTATTACAATGTAATTATAATAGTAGATTAATATAAGAAAGGTTGTGTTATAGATGGGTTTATTAAGTTGGATAGGTGCAATAGTAGTATGTTTTTGGGTTTTAGGACTTATATTTAGTATTGGCGGCGGTATGATACATTTGTTACTTGTAATAGCGGTTATAGTATTCATAGTGGATATGATTTCAAAGAAAAGAATAAGATAAGGGCTTATATGTTATTTATATTTAATTAAAGCCACCTTTAATTAAATTTGTGCCTTAACATATTATAAAACTAAATGTCGAAAAATGTTGAATAGTAGCGACAAGCATGATATAATATAATCATAATATTCTAAATTTTCTAAACTATAGGAAATTTATATGGATTAAAACGTAATAAGGATAAACTAAATGGAGGTGTACAATGTCAAATTTAAATAATAAAGTTGAGAATGCAAAGGATAAGGTTGTAGGAAAAACTAAGGAGACTGCAGGAAGGGTAACCGGTAACCAAGAGATGGAGCTAAAGGGTGCACTTCAGTACGAAAAAGGTGATTTAAAACAGAAGGTTGATAAAACTAAGGATAAGTTTACAGAGAAGATTAATAAAACATTAAATAAATAGTAAAAGGATAAAAGTAATTATTAGTTTTGTTTTCGAAAAAAAGATCAAAACTAATTTGAATATGTAATTTTTTTCTTTAAACTCTATATCATTAATTATTAATAATTGAAGATATAGAGTTTTTTATTTTTTAGGTTAATTAATTCGCTGAAAACATTACGGGAGTAGAGGAAGAAAGTAAAAACTTACAATTTTTACTACGACCTCGGAGGTCGTTACATAAACTGTAAGTTTGTGTTTGCTAAAAATTGCATTGATTTATGATTTTATAGTTGTAATAATATTCATTTTTGTTTTTTTGTCTAAGAGTAGCTTCTAGTATTACGAGGCTAATAGGAGAGGATGGTTGATTTCATGTCAGATAAGACAAATACAATGGGAAAAATTAAAAAAAACGGTAAAAAGGTAGCCCACAATGCCACTTTTAATCCGATCGTTGAAATCATGGCACGATTAGGCTATGCGGCACGTGGGCTAATATATTTTGTCATGGGATTGCTGACTTTTCTTCTCGCCTTTGGAAAGTCCGGAAAGACAACGGATCAGCAAGGAGCCATTGCAACTATTGGAACGCAATCTCAAGGCAAAATTTTATTATGGCTGATTTTTATTGGACTTATATGTTATTCATTGTGGGGTTTAATCCGAGCAGTGCTTAACCCATTCCATAAAGAGCACGATAAAAAAGGTAATGTAGAGAGAGCGGGATATTTATTTAGTGGTATTGCCTATGCGTTATTAGCAATACCTACTTATGCTCTTATCACAGGTGGAGCTAAGCCTGCTCATAATGGGGCGCAAGGAGTTCAAATTCAACAATATGTAGCAAAAGTTCTAGCTATGCCTATGGGTCAGCTTATGGTGGGCATTATTGGAACACTTGTGATAGTAGTGGGCATATTTCAAGTTTTCCAAGCATTGAGGCCAAATTTCGATGTTCAGCTTCAACTGGTTAAACTGACGAAAACACAAGCTAAATTCGTCAAAGACCTAGGAAGGGCAGGTACAGCGGCACGAGGGATTATCATTGCATTAGCTGGTATCTTCATAGCTGCAGCCTCATATACTGCAAATTCAAACAATGCTAAAGGCTTTGATAGTACTGTTAAGTCTCTTTTAAATGTGCCTTATGGTCTATTTCTTATGGGAATTATAGCTATAGGCCTCATTTCTTTGGGAATTTATTCCCTGTGTGTAAGCTTATATTTTCGCTTAAGAAAATTCTAAATTTATTAATAGAAAGGAAGTGTTCCTATGATGCCAACCACTATTCAAATAGCAAAAACAAAAATTTCAAAAGGACTCCAAAGCCCTGATATTTTTGTTAAACAACCAGGTATTGGAATTATGTTAATTTTGCTATGTAGTTTGGTTTTTGGAATAATTGCTTACTATGTTCAGCAGAAGGGTGCCCTAGTTCAATGGGACCTGGTCATGGTAAACCATATGCATAAAATAGCGCTAGCCAGCTCGCCATTAATAAAGTATATCATGCTTGCTGGCTTCTATATTGGATTGGAAGGGTATTTTGCTATTGGTCTTTTTATGGGCATATATTTTCTTTTTAAGAAGTATTGGAGTGAATTTTTTATGGTGGTGATTCTCTATGCGGGGGAAAGCATTCTTTTTTATATCTTAACCAAATATTTTGCCCGTCCTCGTCCTGAATTTACCCAGCAGATTGGAGCTGTAGTTAAATTTCCAAGTTTTCCAAGTGGCCATATGATGAGTTCAGTTATATGCTTCGGATTAATAGCTTACTTTTTTGTACCAATAATATCTTCACGATTTGGGAAGGCTATGGTTATTATATTGTCAATATTTATGGTACTCTTTATTGGGTACAGTCGTTTCTTTATGGGTGCACATTATTTAACTGATCTCCTGGCTGGAGTTGCAGTTGGTGTCGCTTGGACTAGTCTTGTTATTATGGTGATTGAATTATTAAATAAAGAGGGAGGCCACAAACATGTCAAAGAAAAACAAACTTATACATGCTAAACTAATTGCTAATCCAGGTTCGGGTAATGCAGTTAAAAACGCTGAACGCTTGGAACAGGCTGTACGCTACCTAACCGAAAATGGAATTAAGGTAGATGTAGCTTATGCTTCACCTAAAGAAGAAGGTCTAATCATTGCCAAAAATGCAGTTAAAGATGGTTACAAAATTATTATTGCTATGGGCGGAGATGGAACCATTGGCGAGGTCATTAGAGGTATGGCTAAATCTAAAGCCGCTCTAGGTATTATTGTTGGAGGAACTATGAATGATATTGCCGCTAGTTTGGGTATTCCTGAAGATGTTGAAGAGGCTTGTGCATTGATAGTAGCGGGTCAATCACGCAAACTAGATTTAGGTCAGATTAAGACAAGCAAATATAAGAAATTCTATTTCTTCATGGTAACTGTAATCGGTCTAACTGCTACCATGTATCCTAAGGTTAAGAAGATTCCAAAGGGGAATTTATCTACAGTTAAGGACGCTATCGCAACCTTTATGAAGTTTAAAGGTAAACCAGAGGTTTTCCTAACTTTGGATGACGATAGTAAAATCAAGGTGGATACCATGCTAGTAACTATTGCTAATACACCGCTTATCGCATCTGAAAATTTGGTTGCTCCAGATGCCTCCATGGAGGATGGGCTCTTTGATATCTCGGTATTCCCAAGCTTTAATAAGGCTGAAATACTTAGCTATTTTGCAAGAACATCTAATGAAGATTTAATACCGGATGGAAAGCTTCAACGCTTCCGTGCTAGCAAAATCAAGGTAAAATCTTCACCTGAACTTGAAATCGCCGCAGATGGAATTCTACTTGGAAAAGGCACAGCAGTGATCAAAATGTGCACTGGTGCTTTAAGAGTTTTTGCTCCTCCAATAGGTGCAGGCGATGAAAAACCACAAGAGCAGAAGGTTGAGGAATTAGCTGCACCACTTTCACCACTTGTCAAAACTAATGAAGAATCTTAATCTTCGCATTAAATAGAATTACAAGCTTAAAAAGACACCTAGAAGGAGATATACAGATATGAAGAAGCCAATAAATCATACTCAAGATGAAAAAACACAGAATATAGCCCAAGAGGCAGCTAAAGATCAGACCTCTTCACCACGATTAAGGCGAGCAAAAGCTCTTCTATTTGAATTTAGTGTAGGGATAATGATTGCGGCTTTTGGAGTTTTAACATTCCTTGTTATAACAGTTCCAACACTATCTATAGATTTGACTATAACCCATGGTGTACAATCAATTAATATACCTTTCTTCTTAAGTTTAATGACTTATTTGACTTGGGTAGGCCTCTCACCCCAAGTTTTTATTATAACATTGATTATTATAGTGGCACTATACGTTTTAGGCTGCCACTTTGAGGCTGTAGCTTCACTTATAGCCTCAATTATAGTTGAGGTACTCAATTTATCAATTAAATTACTTGTGCATCGTTCACGTCCTAGTGCTGATCTAATTCATGTAACAAACTTATTAAATAGCTATAGCTTCCCAAGTGGGCATGTGATGTTTTATACAGGCTTTTTCGGTTTTATTTGTTTTTTGATTTTTACGGTACTCAGGCCATCTTGGATTCGTAATTTATTGCTTTTCGTCTTTGGAAGCCATGTTGTTTTAATAGGACTTTCAAGGATTTACCTTGGTGAACATTGGGCAAGTGACGTAGTTGGCGCATACTTACTAGGAGGCTTATGTTTAATAGGATTTATTCGGTTGTATCGCTTGGGTAAATCACGCTTTTTCGTTAAACAACCGGTTGCCAAAGATAATATATAGATTGAAATTTTAAAAGCATAAGGTGATAGTAAGTACAAAAATAGGATGCCAACTTATATATTATTTATCTATTAATAGATATAATAAATTGGATGAGTATACGCTATGCTGTATTTGAAGATAAATTAATTTTATATATCATTTTTAAACTTCATTTAAGATAGAAAATTATAATAGGATGCTGACCTAATCCAGTAAGGCGAGTAGAAATACCTAAGCCTGATGGAAAGAAACGACCACTAGGAATACC
>DHIM01000310.1:872-11579 GCA_002403785.1 Clostridium sp. UBA4746 | reverse complement strand
ATTTAACATAATTATCAATATGTAAACCAAATAACTTATTTTTTTATCAATTACAATTATTATATTGATTTCTAGTTTTTTAACTTAATATTAGTATGAATATGGCAAGAATAATACACCTAACAAATAATTCATAGTAGAATTATTTGTTAGGTGTATTATCAGAACAGATGAAACATCCTCATTAATTTCAAAAGAGAAAAGTAACTTGAATTTACATTAAAAATTATACCTTTATTTAAACAAGATTGAATTACACCCTATATAAAATATTAGATGTCAATTTCACTATGGAATAAAGCTTAACTATCGTCTATTTTTTACTATATATTTATTTTCCATTAAACCAATCCATACACATTTTAACCCATCTTCCAGCTTCAGGATTTATCAATTCAGCATTAGTTGCCGTTCTCTCATCACATAAGGATAAACCGTGTACGCCTTTAGGAAAAATATGTAATTCAAAAGGAATATTATTTTTTTTCATACTCTGTGCAAACACAAGAGAATTTTCAACTGGAACTGTGTTATCATCAAAGGTATGCCATATAAAGGCAGGTTGAGTATCCTTGCTTACATAATCCTCAAGGGACATACTTTCATATATTTTCTCTTCTTGATTGTATCCTAAAAGGTTATAAAAAGTGTCTCTATGTGCAATTTCCTTCTTACAACTTATTACAGGATAGCACAGAATAAGTGCATTAGGTTTATTCATACCTTCCTGAATTCCTAACATATCTTGGATATATTTTTCTTTCCAAAATACACCTAAACTTGCAGCAAGATGTCCACCTGCTGAAAAACCGCATACTGCTATATTGTTAATGTCTATATTCCATCTTTCGGCATTTTCTCTTATTATGCACATAGATCTTGATACATCCAAAATTGGTTGTGGATGTTTTACATATGGCGCTACTTCATAATTCAATACGAAAGCATTAATACCCTCAGCTAAAAATGCCAATGCAACAGGTTCTCCTTCACGTTTCGACACAAATTCATAGCCTCCTCCAGGACAAATTAACACAGCTTTATTTTTCCTAGAAAGGGAGATTTCTTCGGAGTTATCTAAAATATAAGCTGTAAGTTTTGCTTTACCTTTGATGCTGCCCTTAAAGTCCTCCCAGATATTGATTACTTTATATTCCATAATACAACCTTCTTTCATTAATATTTAGTGTAGCACACGCTACACTGAATCAATTCACTTGATCTATACATATACTACATATAATTTATGTAGTATAGCTGAGCACCTCCTCAATTTCACTAATAAATAGCTACGATTAAATAATTCAGCCTGTAAATTCCTACAATGATTAGTACAATAAATCCAGCAACTATCTTTCTAGTTACTGGATTAAAATTCTTAAGCTTTATTTAAATTGACTAATTGAAATTGATTTCTTCCTTCAAACTATTATTGTACTGTAAGAATTTCTTTAAGCAGACTTTGATTTCTTGAGTCGTAACCTACCATAATTTCAAATTCTCCTGGCTCAACTACATATTGTTCATCAGCATTTACAATAGTAAGATCGGAAATGGATAAATTAATACTTACGGTGTTTGTTTCTCCAGCTTTAATATACATTCTCTTAAAACCTTTTAATTCTTTTACAGGAGTCATAACGGAACTTACAACATCATTAATATATAGCTGTACAATCTCTACGCCATCACGCTCCCCCACATTGGTTACATCTACACTCACTGCTATAGTATCCTCTATTGAACATATTTTCTTAGAAAGCTTAAGATTAGAATATTTATAACTAGTATAGGACAGTCCATAACCAAAACTATACAAGGAATCTGCTACTTTCATATCTGCATATTTAGGACTATGCCACCCTGCCAAATGATTATAATATACAGGCGTTTGTCCGCTATTGTATGGGAATGATATTGTAAGTTTTCCACAAGGATTAAATTTTCCAAACAGAATATCAGCCAATGCTTTTCCCCCTAAGGTTCCAGAATTAAAAGTTTCTATAACTGCATCTGCATTTTCAGTTATCCACGGAATAGATAGTGGTTTTCCATTAACTAGCACAACCACTAAAGGCTTGTTTAATTTTTTCAGTTCTTCCAAAAGCTTCTGTTGAGCTCCAGGCATATCAAGAGTGGCTCTATCTTTAAACTCACCATTTAGTGCAAGGCAATCTCCCACCACAGCAATGATTACATCTGCATCTTTGGATGCGCGAGCAGCACCTTCTATATCTATATCTTCTTTATTCATAATATCGCAGCCCTTATGATAACTAACTTCTACGTCTTTACTTGCAGCCAGTTCTTGTATCCCTCTTAACATGGTATAGTACTCAAAATCAGGTACAGCATCGGGGCTCGAATTAGGATGACTGAAAAATGTCCAATCTCCAAACTGAGCTTGAATATCATCTGCATTAGGTCCTATTACAGCAATTTTTTTAATATCTTTAAGTGGTAATGTATTATTTTTGTTTTCTAATAATACCATGGACTCTCTTGTAAGCTGAAGGTTAGCTTCCCGATGTTCAATGCAATCAATAACGTCTTTGGATACATAACCACGTCTTTTCTTACCATCAAAGAGTCCCATTTCAAATTTAATATTTATTATTCTCTTAACGGCTTCATCAATAATTGACTCGGAAATTTTTCCACTTTTAACTTGCTCCAAAGTAGCATCATAAAAATCATTAGTATTCATAATCATATCATTTCCACTTTCGATAGCTTTCTTGGAAGCATCGAAAATGTCAGGAGATACTTTTTGATTACTCACAAGGCTTCCTGTATTGTTCCAATCTGTAACTACAAATCCTTTAAATCCAAGTTCATCTTTTAATATGCCTTTAATCATCCTTTTATTAACTGTCATAGGTGTTCCATCTATAGATTGATAGCCTGTCATGAAGGTGGCACAACCAGATTCAACTGCTTTCTTAAAGGGTGGCAAGAATACTTCTCGAACTTTTCTTACTGTAACTTCAGTGTCATAAGCATCTTTAGCACCTGTACTTTCACCATAAGCTAGATAGTGTTTAGCACAAGCCAAGATACTATCAGGATCTGATAAATTTTTACCTTGATAGCCCTTGATTATTGCGGAAGCTAATATCCCTATAAGGTAAGGATCTTCACCGAAGGTTTCAGCAATACGTCCCCATCTTATATCGCGTCCAATACAAAGTACAGGAGAAAAAGTCCAATGTAAGCCATCAGCTGCAACTTCTCTAGCAGTTACACGTCCAGCTTTTTCTATAAGGAAAGTGTTAAAGCTGCATGACATAGCAAGCTGTGACGGGAAGATTGTTGCGCCATTAAGAAGTCCATGTCCATGTATAGCATCTATACCAAAGATAAGAGGAATTCCAAGTCTTGTAGATAAAGCTAATTTTTGAAGATGATCCGCATTATCTCCCAGAACATGAAGAAAAGATCCGGAGAATTTTTTACTGACCCACTCTTCTGCTTCAGTTGGATTAACTATGCTATAACTTATTTGCATCATCTGTCCAATTTTTTCTTCCAAAGTCATAAGTGACAGTAGGTTTAATGTCCTTTCCATAGGAGTAAGTAAAGGATTTTGGTATTTATAATTCATTATTGACACCCCTTTAATTATAATTTAACTATTTTATCACATATACTCTAGCTTCATAAGGTCTTAAAGTAATATTGCTAACATCATTATTGCAAGCCTCATAATTACTAATTAATAGTTCAGCTTTTTCGTATTTAAGTTCTTCTGCAAGTTCGTAATTTACTTCATTTTCAAAGAAATTAAGTATTACTAATAGCTTCTCACCCTTATATGTTCTAATGTAGGAAAATATATTTTCATCATCTTCATAAAGTAGCAACAAATCACCATAAACTATTATTTCATTTTGTTTTCTTAATTTATTAAGTTTTTGATAATAGTAAAATATTGAATTTTTATCCTTCAGTGCATTTTCGACATTTATTTCCACATAGTTTGGATTTACACTAATCCATGGTGTTCCCTCAGAAAATCCTGCATTTTTTGAAGTGTCCCACTGAACTGGAGTTCTAGCATTATCTCTTCCAATAGCATAAATAGCATTCATTAGTTGCTGGTTAGGTACACCTTGTTTAATTTTCTCTTTATACATGTTAATTTCTTCAATATCCTTATATTCTGATATATCTTTAAATTGTACATTAGTCATTCCAATTTCTTCACCCTGATATATATAGGGAGTTCCTTGCCAAGTATGGAGAAGCGTTGCAAGCATTTTAGCTGATTCTACTCTATATTTCTTATCGTTACCAAAACGTGACACCATCCTTGCCTGGTCATGATTATTTAAGTATAGTGAATTCCATCCTTTTTCCTTTAATCCCTCGTACCATTTAATCATGATTTTCTTAAAAGTAGTAAGCTTCCAAGGCTTAACATCAAATTTACCTCCTGGACCAGCATCTATTTCCATAAGTTCAAACTGAAATAACATATTTAACTCATTTCTATCCTCATCTACATAAAGCTTTGCAACGCCTGGATCAACTCCTGGGGTCTCACCTACAGTCATTATGTCATATTTACTTAGGACTTCTCTGTTCATTTCTTGTAAATATTCATGAACCCTTGGTCCATTAGTAGTATATGGCAGTCCATTACCATAAAGATCACTGTCTTTCTTTTCTCCCTGAGGAAATCCAGGAACCTTTGAAATTAAATTTATAACATCCATTCTAAAACCATCTATTCCCTTGTCTAACCAAAACTTCATTATGTCATATACTTCAGTTCTCACCTTTTCATTTTCCCAGTTCAAATCTGGTTGCTTTGTAGAAAATAGGTGAAGATAATATTGCTTCGATTTTTCATCATATTTCCATGTTGAACCACTGAAAAAAGAACCCCAATTAGTTGGAGGATTTCCAACTTTTCCATTTCTCCATATATAGTAGTCCCTATAAGGATTGTCTTTAGAACTTTTGCTGTAAGTAAACCACTGGTGCTCATCTGATGTATGATTTACTACTAAGTCCATTAATAATTTAAGACCTCTTTTGTGCATCTCCTCTAGTAGTTGTTCAAAATCCTGATCTGTACCAAATTCCTCCATGACTTTTCTATAATCACTAATATCATAACCATTATCATCGTTTGGAGATTTATAAATTGGACATAGCCATATTATATCGACACCGAGTTCCTTTAAATAATCTAATTTATTAATTATACCTGGTAAATCACCTATACCATCACCATTAGAATCATTAAAACTCCTAGGGTATATTTGATAAACTACTCCTTCTTTCCACCAGTTTTTCTGCATGTTTATATTCCCCTTCCATATTTTCAATTTAAACGTTTTCTATAAATACAGCAACATCTTTCTAGTTACTGTATTTAAATTCTTAAGTTTTATTTAAATTGACTAATTGAAAATTGAAAATTTATATTTTTTTCCTTTAGCCTATATTCCTCTAAAAGCTCTGGTCCGCAGCTATTTGAACCAATTCCAGAATTTTTGTAGTCTATCCGTACTATTGTATTATCTCCTTCTATTAGCTCACTTTCGTGCATGGTTTTAGTAAGAATTTCTGATGTGTAATTTGATACATTAAATTGAAACTCATTTTTCGTCCAGAATTTTAAACCACCAATGTGAAGTTGTTTAGTTTTTGTGTGATTACCATGTTCTTGCGGAACAATATATGGAACATATTCTTCTTTTGCAGAGCTTTCATACATTCCAACTTTAGTATGATGACACATGTCCATATAATTCTCTAGGGGACCCTTTCCATAGTATTTAAACTTTTCATTTGACTTAGGAATACTAAATTCAAATCCTAATCGTGGAAGATACACACAATTTTCTTTTACTTTACCTTGGAACTCAACTCTAATTTCACCCTTGGCTGATATAGTAAAAATGGTATTAAACTTTAAAAATGGTGAGCGTGAAATCCCTGAAAGGCTACCGTTAACTAAAATTTTATTCTTTTTTACTTCACAAGAGTATACTTTAGAGAATATTCTATTGAAATTTTCCCCACTTCTGTTATCTTCAAATAACCCCCATTTATATTTCACATTTCTATCATTATCTGTTGGTGCACGCCATACAGTTAACTTTGCAATAGCCGCTAATCTTTCTTCTCCATCTACTATAAGACTCTCAAAATTTCCATAGTGCTTGTTAAATATATAGGTAAAGTTCTCACCAGTTATTTTTATAACCTCTTTTGTTTCGTTAAACTTTGCTACGGTTACTAAATCATTGGTCTCCTTTTGAATATCAACATCTAAAGAATGCTGCTCCATAGCAACTTCATACAAGCCCTCTAAGCTCACATCCATGTAGCATCCTAATTCACAGCTCTTTGGCAATATAAAATCAAGGATATATTCTTTTGTTTCATGTGGCTTAATATCACAATTAAGTTCTCCTGTTTTTATAACATCTCCGTCACAAACAAACTTCCAAAGTAATTTATATTCTTTTAAATTTGTAAAGTCGTAAAGGTTTGTCACGATTAACTTATTACCTATAATTTTCGTCTTTATATATTGATAGACAGCCTTAACTTCCAAAGATCCTGCTTTAAAGCTACGATCAGCGAATACCATACCATCACAACAGAAATTACCATCATGAGTTGCTTCTCCAAAATCTCCACCATATTTGTACGTACCATCTACTATAACCGTGTGATCTGCCCATTCCCAGATACAACCACCTATGAGTTTAGGATACTCATAAATCTTTTTCCAGTAATCCCAAACATCACCTGGCCCATTTCCCATGGCATGAGAATATTCACATAGAAAGAAAGGTCTCATATCTTCATTTTTAGCAAACTCCTCTATTTCTTCCACACTGGTATACATTCTTGATACCACATCCACATCGCACTTATCATTTATTAAAGAAGCCCCTTCAAAGTGTACCAATCTAGATTTATCTCTGTTTTTTGTCCAATCAATCATAGCATCGTGGTTACCTCCATAGCCGCTTTCATTACCCATTGACCACATAATAACACAGGAATGATTTTTATCTCTTTCCACCATTCTTTGAACTCTTTCCACAAAAGCACTTTCCCATTGTTTTTGATTACATATCCAATCTGGATTTTCAATATCGTATTCATAACCACCATTTCTTGAAACAAAGCCATGAATCTCGATATCAGTTTCATCCACCACATAAAAACCTATCTCGTTGCATAGATTTAAAAACTCCGGTGTTGGTGGGTAATGAGAAGTTCTAATACAGTTAATATTCAATTCCTTCATCTTAAGAAGTTCATCTTTCATATACTCATAAGGGGTGTAATGTCCCAAGGTGGGATGAGTATCATGTCTATTAACTCCTTTTAACTTCACTGAAACACCATTAATTAGTAGTTCTCCTTTATCTGATACTCCAATTTCACGAATACCCACTTTAAAGGGAATATATTCACTACCGCTTTTTACCACTACTGTGTATAAATGTGGTTTTTCTGCATTCCATAAAATAGGGTTATCCAATTTCTCTATTTTATTTTTCCCGTCATATATAACATAATCTTTTTCAGAAACACTTATACTCCTATTATCTACACTGATTTCAATATCCCGCACACTTTCTTTATCCCTTGAAAGCAGGTACACATCTCTAAAGATCCCTGACAAACGGAAGCAATCCTGATCCTCTAAATAACTCCCTACACACCATTTTAAAACTTTAACTGTTAATTTATTATTTCCTTCTTTTATATATTTTGAAATATTAAATTCACTTTGCAGATGAGAACCTTGGCTACTACCCACAAATTCATCATTTACATAAAGATAAAGACAAGAATTAACTCCTTCAAATATAATATATGTGCCTCTATCAACCCATTGCTTATCAACATTAAAATCAATAGCATACACTCCACAAGGATTATCATCTGGTACATAAGGTGCATCTACAGCATATGGATAATTCACATTGGTATAATAGGGGGCATCATATCCATGCATCTGCCAGTTAGAGGGTATAGGAATTTTATTCCATTTAGTAATAACCTCTGGCACATCAATGTCCCTTTCAAAATAAGCAAAATCCCATTGACCATTTAACAACTTATAATACTTTGACTTCTCTTTATTACCCTCCAAAGCTTTTTCTAAGGTATCATAAGGAATATAATAAGATCGTTGTGGTTCTCTGTTTTCATGAATTAGATTTAAATTTTCATAACTTCTCATTTCTTAACTCCTCCAGTGCTTTTTCTTAATTATAATACTATTAAATTACCTTTTAAATACATATTATTGACTAAAGCATGCACAAAATGATATAATTCTGTAAACAATAACATTATTTTAAGAGATAATATTTTAAATAATATATTAATAGACCATTATATATATATGATATAAAATAAAGCTAAGTATAGGAGGATTTATTTTATTATGAAGATGCTATCAGGATATTTTAAAAACGATGTTGAAGATGTTGTAAATACACAATATGATATAGCCATTAATAGCTGTGGAAGATACGAACTTATTAAACGAAAACAATTTAAAACCAATAGAGCCGGTGGAAGAGAGGATTTTCAGTTATTATATGTATCTAATGGTAAAATTATTCTCACTTTTGATGGGAAAGAAAATGTAGTTGATGAAGGCACCATAGTTCTGTATTTACCTGGTGAAGACCAATATTATTACTACAACAATGAAACTTCTCCAGTTATTTATTGGCTTCACTTTTCCGGCTTTAATGCACTTAAACTCCTAGAAGAAAATAGCTTATCAAATGAAAGTATTTTTTTTGTAGGTATCAAAAATGACCTCTCCTTAATTTTTGATAAAATCATTAAGGAATTACAACTTGCTCAAGGAAATTATTTTGAGTTATGTAACCTTTACATAAAAGAATTAATCACCTTATGCTCGAGGTATTTAATAGAAACAAATTCTCCCTCCTATAAGCACAATAAAATTTTAGATGAGGCTATAGAGTATTTCAATAAAAACTTTAATACAGCTATTAACATAAAAGAGTACGCTAATAGCTGTAACATAAGCTGTTGCTGGTTTATTCGCAGTTTTAAAAATTACATAGGTACTACCCCTATTCAATATATTACTAACATTAGAATCAACAAGGCAAAAAATTTATTGCATAGCAGTTGTTTTACCATTGGTGAGATAGCTAATTTGATTGGTTATCAAAACCCACTGTACCTCAGTAGAATTTTCAAAAAAATTGTTGGGCTAGCACCTATGAATTATCGCCGCAAAAAAATTTAAGTTTAGACCGTCTCTAACTCAAAAATCTTTGCTTCTAAATCTTCTTTTGTAATTATACTAAGAGAAATAAATTTGCAATCTAATCCCTGTTTCAAAATTTCAACAGCCTTTTCTTCATTATTTTTATTTAAAAGTGTAAGAGCATAATAATAATATGGAGTAGCGAAAGCGGGCTTTTTAGAAATAACTTCATTAAATAATTCAGTAGCTTTATCATATTCCTCCAAATAATAATAGGTTTGTGCTAGGTTGTCCATTATACCGGCATCAGAAGAGTTATAGTCAAGTGCTTCAAGATTAAACTCTAAAGCTTTATTATAGTCCCCCTTTAATATTAAAAAATAGCCTAAATTTTGATATATTAATGTGTTTTTATTATCAATATAGGTTTTCTTCAATATATCTATAGCTTTATCTATGTCATTTTTCTTCCACATAACTAGTGAATAATTTAAGCTTAAACTTATTTTATCATTGTCATTCATATCTTTTTTTAACATTGATTTTATTAATCCTTCCGCTTTATCCACTTGTCCCTGTAAAAGCAAGAAATATGCATAAGTTATTCTTAACTTTGTAGGTGAATAAAAACATCTATCCACCCTATCAAAGTATTTATTCGCTTCCTCTACCTTATTTTGTGAATATTTATTACTAGCTATATAATATAATATAGTTGGGTAATTTATAACTATAATATAAATAAATATAAAAGCGATTGCTATTATTGTATTATCTTCCAAAAAAAACATTATGGTAATTAACAAAGCAAGTATATGAAAATATTTTTTGTTTTTCATCTAAAAACCACCTTAAGTAAATTTTTTATGACAAAATACTATTATGTTATTACCATTATATCATTAATATGTTCAATAATTCCAAAACTCAGTTTCTTTTTTTAGCTTCTATAATTTGCAATTTGTACAAATTATGTTATATTTATACTAGGTGTAAAAATATTTTAATTATTTGATCTATTTTCTTACTTAGATCTACATAAATAGTAGCATTTCATAAATGCATTTGGAGGAAAAAATGGCTAAATCGAAAAGAGAATTTGCTGAAGGACCTATTTACACAATGACTAATTATATTTTTTGGTTTTTTTTGGGCAATTTTTACTTTATACTTCTTAATATTCCACTACTTTTCATATTAATTGTACTTTTATTTAATGGCACAAAAGCACTTCCATCGGGGTTTACTTCTATTATTATTATATGTTGTATCCCAATAGCACCAGCTGCAACGGCACTTCTTAGTGTTATGGGAAAACTTATTCGGGAAAAAGATGTATTTTTTACAAAAGACTTTATTAAGGCATATAGAGCTAATTTTTTTCAATCATTATATTTTGGGGCTCTAGAAATAATATTAATATGTATACTATTTATTGATATTAAGTTCGTTATTTTAAACAATTACCC
>DHIM01000310.1:0-749 GCA_002403785.1 Clostridium sp. UBA4746 | reverse complement strand
ATTGATATTAAGTTCGTTATCTTAAACAATTACCCACAGATTTTAACCGTTTTTATTTTTATCATTTTTGCTTTTATTATTTCAATGAGTCTGTATATATTCCCAATAATTTCAAGATTTTATTTAAGTACAAAAGATATTCTTAAAACTGCTGCCTACTACACCATTAGGAGATTAAATATTACAATTTTAAATTGTGCTAGTTTTCTAATTGTAGGCTTCATATTTTTCAAAATTTCTACTTTTGTACTCGTATTTGCATCAAGTATTATCTGTTATTTAATAATGTTTTATGAACAAAAAATACTATTAGAAATTGAAGAAAAACTGAAGAAAAATGCTGAAATTGTTCAATAATACAGCATTTTTTCAAGGATAATTTGATTAATCCTATGTTTGTTATTTCTAAATTCATATTCACTAGTTCTCGCAGAAAAGGGGACGCTTTGTATTCCACAGTGGCATACAAAGCGTCCCCTTTGAATTTATTTTCCATTAGCCTTTTTCCAGTCAGCTATTTGCTTATTAACTTCAACCAGAACTTTATCATAACCTGCATCCTTAAGTTTACCCTTTAAATCAGCCAAATACTTATCTACATCTCCATTTGGTGCCAAACCAAAAGATAAAATCTTATCAGATGCAACTTCTATTGAGGATATCTGTGCCAACTCTTTTTTCACAGGTTCACTATTAAAGGTAAAGCCAAGAATTGGTGATACTGGAGCAACATCTGTGCCTTTTTTCAT
>DHIM01000189.1:3929-32160 GCA_002403785.1 Clostridium sp. UBA4746 | reverse complement strand
GCAGAATATGCATCGTTACATTGGCCTATATCTAGTAATCTTGGAAGTCCTGCTACTTCACCAAACTCCAATTTATTAAAACGATATTTTCCACAAGCTAAAGTGAGAATAATACAATCCTTAGGAACCTGCTTAGCAAATTCAGTGTAATAATTTCTTCCTGTCCTTGCACCATCACATCCTCCGATTAAGAAGAAGTGTCTAATTTTTCCTTCTTTAACTGCATTCACTATTGCTTCAGCATGACTTAAAGTTGCTTCATGACCAAATCCTACAACAATCTCTTTAACTTCTTCATCTTTTTCGAAACCACCTAATTCAAGCGCTTTCTTTATTATTTCAGAGAAGTCCTTATGGCCATTCTCATCATTTGATATATGTTTTATGCCATCCCACCCAACAACACTTGTTGAGAAAATCCTATCTTTGTAAGAATCTCTTGGTTTCATTAAGCAGTTTGTTGTCATTAAAATACAACCCGGTATACCATCAAATTCCTTTTGTTGATTTTGCCATGCGCTTCCAAAATTACCTACTAAATGAGGGTATTTATTTAACTTAGGATATCCATGTGAAGGTAACATTTCACCATGTGTGTAAATATTTATACCCTTACCTTCTGTTTGTTCGAGCAACATTTCAAGGTCCCTTAGATCATGACCAGAAATTACGATAAATGGTCCTTTTTTAATGTTTACATTAACCTTTTGAGGTGAAGGAGAACTATATTTTTCAGTATTAGCTTTATTTAATACCGCCATAACCTTAACACTCATCTCACCAGTTTTAATCAAGTACTTGATAAGATCTTGAAGATTTAGACTATCATCAGTAATTACTGCTAAAGCTATAAAATAAAAGTCATCTACCTCATCACTATTATATTTAATGAATCTAGCTTGATGTGCATAAGCTGCAATTCCTTTTAATCCATATTTTATAGTTTCGCGGACGGAGCGTATATCAGCATCCAAATTCTCATCAAACATGACGCCTGCTTTTTTAGCATCTTCAAGAATTTGTTCTTTAGTATCACTTAAATTATATAGAGCTTCTTCACCATCTACTTTTTCACCTAAGGCCTTTTTTCGAGCGTCCTCTTTTATCACTTGGGACCTTTTTAGCATTTCCATATGAGATTCAGGATCAAAATTTACATTAGTTAATGTCATAAACAATGAATTTTCAACAAATGAAACCCATGACTTATCAAGTTTTTCACCTTTAGCTAGAAGTTTAGTAGCATAACAACTTATTCCTTTTAGCTGATAAATGAGCAAATCTTGCATTGCTGCGATTTCAGGTGTTTTTCCACAGACTCCTACTTTGGTACAACCTTTTCCAAATGCAGTTTGTTCACATTGAAAACAAAACATTTTTTCTTGCATATACATCCTCCCAAATTTTGTAATTTGTATATATATTATTTTACACACCTTGGCATGATTATACAATACAATAACAAATATTTATACGTTTCTTCTAAACTAACTTTACCAGGATCAATATCCTGTATTGTTGTTACCATCATTCCTGTTTTAGATTTTTCAATATTCATATCTCTAACAGTTACTGTGGTTTGATCTGCTTTTTTCAAAACACTAAACTTACCGTCTGGCTCTAATACTGCTATCTCTACGTCGGTAATATAAAAAACATCCTTATTCCTTAGTTGCATCAATAAATCCCCCATATTGTATCTAGCCTTCTTCATATTCTTATAAATTACTTTTCCATTATTAATAATTAATAATGGTTCCCTATCTATCAAAAGTCTTAATTTAATATTTTTTAAAGTTATTTCTGAAATTAATATTGTAAGGACACTCCATATTGCAATAGAAATAATGATATCAACAATTTCAACATTTTTTGTTACAGCAGCCTCTCCTGCAATAGAGCCTATTGTTATGCCAACTATATAATAACGCTAATTTACTATAAAATATTTATTCTACATTTTGTGTTGTTTTTGAATGAAAAAACGGTAAAAATTCGTATTATATCAACTTAAAGTTCGTGTATATGTATTTAGCCTATAGCCTCATTGTTACTTTTATGTATATCATTATCTACTATAATAAGGACATTATTGGTGTCTAATTGAGAATATACATTACTTTTATGCACTATTTGTCACTTTATACATTCAGTTTAATACCTACTCAAAGATGTTGAACTGAATGTGCATTTTAATGTAGTTTATTAAAAATCTATAATGATAGTAATTGATCCATTTACAACAAAATATGCTTTCTTATCTTCAATATTAAGATAAATTTTTAGATCCTTAATGTCACTAATTCTATATTCTCTGCACCATTCAAATTCAAATCTTTCTACTAAAGCATCCTCCTCAATTTGTTTTCCTGCATATTGAATATAAATTTTTTTAGATATAGTTTCTACTGTAGCTTTATGTAGCATAATAAAACCTCCTTAAAAATTTATTATTATATTATATATAGTATAATAGGCGTGCAAATATACCATATATATACACTTATTAGGAATCAATAGGTTAATTTTTAGGTTTAGTTTTTTAATGTAAAGGTGATATGAAATTACATTTGGTCCCACTTTAGGATAAGCTGCAAACTCTTTTGTGAAAATACTATTTTCCCCAAGTCACAGTTACCCTTTTGGTCTAATATTTCAAAAAATGAATTTTATTTAAAAAAATACTTCATAAAACTATTGACGAATTATAAAATACAAAGTAAAATGAAATAAATCCAAAATTAAATATCATATAATCAATAGAAAAGCCTTGATGGGAAGAGTAGTTATTATGAGGTAGTCAAAGCGAATCAGTGGTGGTGAGAGACTGATACGAATCAAATAATGAAGAACATCCCGGAGCTTCCAAACGAAATTTATTAAGAGTAGTATTGGACGGAGCCAAACCGTTACAGCTTGGACAGTATCGAATTTATATTAATTCCGTGCTGGTTAAAGTGAGCTTTATAAGCTAATTTAGGTGGTACCGCGGAAGTATAAGTCTTTCGTCCTATTTTTATAGGATGAGGGCTTTTTTTTATATTTAAAATTAAGGAGGAATACTAATATGTGTACAATTATGTGTTATACAGGAACAGACATGAAACATGATAAATTTGCAGAAGCATTACAAAGAACCGAATCGAGAGGACCAGATATGACAGAGATTCTTACTTTACCATCTGGTATTTTGGGGTTTCAAAGACTTTCTATTATGGATTTAAGTTTTAGCGGAATGCAGCCATACACAAGGAATACAGATGCATCCATCTGTAACGGTGAAATTTACGGTTTCCGTGAAATTAAGAAAGACCTAATGGAAAAAGGACATAAGTTTATTTCTGATAGTGATTGCGAAATATTGCTTCCAATGTACTATGAATATGGGCTAGATATGTTTTCAAAACTAGATGCTGAATACGCAACTATCATCTACGATGGAAAAAAGAACAGTTTCATTGCAGCACGAGATCCAATTGGAATCCGTCCTCTCTTCTATGGTTATTCCGAATCAGGTAAAATCATATTTGCAAGTGAAGCGAAAAATTTAGTTGGTCTTACGTACAAAATTATGTCATTTCCGCCAGGACATTATTATGCTGATGGTAAATTTACATGCTATTGTGATATCGCAGAAACAGAAGGTGATTATTGTAATGATGACTTAGAAGTTATCTGCAGCAAAATTCATGATAAATTTGTAACTGCTATAGAAAAACGTATGGATGCTGATGCTCCTGTAGGTTTCTTGTTAAGTGGAGGCCTCGACAGCTCCTTAGTATGTTCAATTGCTCAAAAAATGTATCCTGAAAAACCAATTAAAACCTTTGCCATAGGTATGACTGAGGATGCAATTGATCTTAAATATGCACAAGAAGTTGCAGATTACATTCATAGTGATCACACCACTATATATATGACAAAAGAAGAAGTGCTTGGATCACTAGAGCAGGTTATTAAACTTCTTGGAACCTACGATATTACCACAATAAGAGCAAGTATGGGAATGTATTTGATTTGCAAGAAAATACACGAGATTTCTGATGTCAGAGTGCTTCTAACCGGTGAAATTTCTGATGAGTTATTTGGATATAAATATACTGATTTTGCTCCAAATGCAGAAGAATTTCAAAAGGAATCACAAAAGAGAATCCGAGAGCTTTATATGTACGATGTACTTCGTGCAGACCGTTGTATCAGCTCAAATTCTATAGAAGCAAGGGTACCATTTGGGGATTTAGATTTTGTAAAGTATGTTATGTCCATCGACCCTGAAAAGAAATTAAACAAATACAACATGGGTAAATACCTTTTGAGGCATTCGTTTGAAGGGGATTATCTGCCAGATAATATTTTATATCGGGAAAAAGCAGCATTTAGCGATGCTGTAGGACATTCTATGGTAGACTATTTAAAAGAATATGCAGAAACATGCTATTCTGATGAAGAATTTGAAAAACTATGTAAAAAGTATAAATTTAATTCTAAACCCTTCACAAAAGAATCATTGTTATACAGAGAATTTTTTGAAAAATATTATCCATTACAAGCAGAAATGATAGTAGACTTTTGGATGCCAAACAAAGAATGGGAAGGCTGTGACGTAAACGATCCCAGTGCCAGACTATTATCAAATTATGGTGCCAGTGGTAAATAATTAAGGAAATAAGGGTACCGTTTATAGGATACCCTTGTTTATTTATAGCTGCATCAAATGCACAATTTGCAGCAGTAAAAATCATGAAAGAGATATCACACAATATCATACCTATTCGTCCTTTAAAACATTAATAAAATAATATGTTAGTGGTAATTTTATAATCCAACTTGTAAAACAACAAATAAAAAAAGCCTAGCGTAATTGCTAGGCTAAAAAGGAGAAATTAGTAATTAATATCCACTGTTAAACATTAAAATAATTTAGATAACACATTTAAAAGGTTCCACATTTTTATGCATTTCTCACTATTAAGCCTCCATCGCAGTTTTCTTATAATTAAGGCTTAGTTAAAATAATCATTATTCCGTATTTATTATTATCAACCCGTACAACATCCTTGTCTTTTTAAGAATCATATTCAATAAATTTATACTTTCCTCCAATTAATCGCCATTCTACAGAATAGCCATCTTCTATAGCTTTTTTAACTTTTTTACAATCAACGGCAGGAACATACCCAAGATGCCCAATTTCATTATGTAATAATTTTATTGCAGTAGGATCATATTTATTCTCAGGTTCTTCAATCACTTGTACTTCATGATCTCCATACATATGCACTTCATATATCTTGTCATCGCCTGAACACTTTTCTAATATGTCAAAATACACTAATTTTAATTTCTTTGATGAATTACTTACAGCTGGAGACTATGAAGTAAATTCTAAAAAAGATTTTGAAGACATACCTGAAAAAGAATTTGATAAACATCTTACTCATTGTACTAAATTTACTTCTTGGAAAGAAATGTATTCTAAAGCTTGTCATGAATATTTTGATTAATTTCTCAAATTTAAAAATATAGCTATTGTAACAATTGAAATTGGGCTAATTTTTTCCTCTAATTTATTTTTAGGGATTTTAATCTGCTCAATTTCTCTTTATGTATTTTTTGTATAGAAAAAATCAATACACTTATATGAAAGTGCCTTCCATCGTACTAATTCCTTAAGTTAATGATTTCCTTTAAAATTATAATATAGACACTCCTTTTAATTTGAAATTCAGAGCGCTGATTTTATATCGTGTCCTGCATTTTTTTTTGAGTATTATAAAAGACACCTTTTCGAGCTCATTAAGGCTTGTATTTCTGTATGATTATTCACTTTTAAACATAAAAAAAGATACAATTAAATTATGTAATAATGACTTATTCGATATTCATATACTCTCTCATCTTTTCAGGATACTTTTCTTTATTCAATTTCCAAAACTCTGGATAATTATCTTCAAATATTTGTTTTATAGTAATCTTGTTTTTTCCCATGATTTAATCATCTCATATTTTTCTAATTTTTTCTATCTATTTTTAGCTAGAATGTTATCCACAGCGGTTTCCTATATACTAAAAAGCTAAACCAGTTCCACTTACCTTTATAAGCTTCTTTACTTTTGAAAATATTTATAGCCTTCGGCATTATTATTTATCTGTTACTAATAATAATAGATATCTAATGTACTATAAGGTTTATCAAGACATAATTCATAGAATATAAGCAATTTAATTTGTATAAGTGCCTTAAATACAAATAAAGTCATATATTATGCGACTTTAAAGCTTTATAGAGGAAGATTCATTTAAGGGAGATTAAGTTCTTGCTTTTTTTTTATATACAAAAATAAATAGTAGGTATTATTATGAAAAAGACTGTTAAACAAATTATTAGAGTATTGGTTAGGGTGTTAGTTAGTAGCAAGCCTACTAATGTGAACAATGCTATTGATAGCATGTTCAGGTACTAAAAAGGGGGGGGAGTCACCCCATACATATCTCACAATATAATAACAATGGTAAGAGCATTATTGTTAAGTGGGAGAGTTATAAATACTAAAAGGGGTGTACGTATTGAAGAAAAGGTCCAAATTAATTATTTTAATTGTTAGTGGGGCATTATTACTTACAGGAACAGCAACATTCGTTACAGTAAATATAGAGAGAATGTAGCAAAAACTCAGAAATATAACCAGGAACAAAAAATTAAATTGGCAAAGAAGATAGTAGAGGATAAACGAATAGCTGACAACGTTATTGCAGATAAGAAGATAGCTGATATGAAAGTACTAGATAATCTTATTGCAGATAAAGTAGAAGCTCAAAGAATTGCAGAAGAAAAAGTAGCAGATGAAGTAGAAGCTACAAGAATAGCTAATAAGAAGATATCAGATGAAAAGTTACGAGTTGCTAGATTAAATACAGGTTTATCATTTAACCAGGCTTTAGTATTAGGTAACAAATTAGTTGCTACTGATAACTCTGTATTGAAGCTTTGGTCTTACAACACAGAATGGATTAATGGCGGTGAATTCTATGTGTACGAAATAGATGATTACAATTACGTAGATAAAGGTTATGATTGGCATTTAGCTATAAGTAAAAAATCTGGTAAAGCTTTTAGATATAGTGTTGATGGCAAGTTATATAATTATAATGCAACTATTACAACTGCTACTACTCCAGATTACCTTAGTGATGGTAGAGCTCTTGATACAGGAATGACACTTGAACAAGCTAGAGCAATAGGCAATAATTTAAGAGGTGAGGGTATAAACAATCTAACTCAATTATCCGCAATATAT
Source organism: Clostridium sp. UBA4746 (assembly GCA_002403785.1). Lineage (GTDB taxonomy): Bacteria > Bacillota > Clostridia > Clostridiales > Clostridiaceae > Clostridium_AD. Next base: position 24,862 of record DHIM01000189.1, on the reverse strand, counting down.
AATAATACAGTAGTGATTAATGGTGGTGATTTCTATGTATTTGAAATTTATAACGAATATGCTGCAGATGGATATGAGGGAGTTAATTGGCGTTTATGTATAAGTAAAGCGTCAGGTAAAGCCTTTAAACAACTTCCAGATAAGACACTACGAGATTATAAATAAATATTTAAGGGGAGCTAATAACTTCCTTTTTTATTTGCTTTATGCTACCAACGGAGGTCATAAGTCCTCGTGTAAAGCAGAATGAAGCAATAATTAGGAGAGGTCAATATGTGTAAAGCTGTTAAATTAATTGAAACGATAAATAATGCTATAAAAGAAGTTGAGTCTGAATATTTAAGACTAGCAAAAGAAGAGGGAAGACTTAACTCAATGCAACAAGATTTAAGTTCTCTACATCCTTTCAATGTTGTTTGCAAGCTCTCATAAGACTTTCTACTTCACAATAAAACGAAGCAAATTCTCCAGGTAAAAAAATTGCTTACACTCTGTTTACGACCCCAGGGTATTGAACGAAGTAAATTTGCTAACTAGTTGGCATTAACTGTTACAGTCTTACCTAGTTTCACATATACCATCTTCGATTAGCTCAATATTTTTAGTTGTTCATGTACCGTCCACAACCCCTAGGGATTTTCGCGACGCCTTGGCTGAGCTTGCTAACTGGAGAAAAGGAACAAGATTCATGGACATCACATAACTTTAGAATTAGCTGTGCTACCGGATGTTTTTTCTTGGCTTCTTTCCTTTTGTAAAATAAAGTGCTGCCGTAGAAATTATAATAAGTACTACCGCATAAACAAAAGTCATAGCCTGTGCATTAAGACTCGCATTTTCATCACTGGCACTTTTGATTACAATACCAAGTGGTTGCAAAAGCGGATGATATAAAAATACGGTTAAATCATAATCTACAAGCATACTGATGAAGTTTAAAACAATTATAGATAAAATTGATGGTAAAATAATAGGCATAATTACGCGCCTCATTGTGTAGAATGAACTTGCCCCCATACATCTTGCAGACTCTTCCAAACTTGATTCCACTCCGAAAAAAGCTGCTTTAATCATTCTTAAAGAGAAAGGTATTTTAACAATAATGTATGCCAAAAGCAGTACTCCTACAGAGCCTACTAATACGTTATTGCCCATTAAAATTCTCGGCGTATCATAAGTAATCATAATACCAAGTGCTATCAATGTACTTGGTAGTATCCATGGAATCATCATACTATACTCTAAAGCAGTAGCAAATATTCCTTTAGATTTGTGTATAATTCTGGACACCAGTACAACAATAATAGCTCCAATAACAGCTGCAAGCAGAGAATAAATAATACTGATTACATAAGGTTTAAATGCATTTGCATTTGTGAACAAAGTTATATAATTCTGTAAAGTCAGGCTGCCAAATGACAAAGTGACATTTTTAATACTGCTAGAATCCGAGAAAGAATAAATAATCACCAGTAAAATCGGTGCGGTATATATAACAAACAAAAAATATGCCAAAGCGTGTGCAATAAAATTTGCTATAGGGTTTGTAATTTTTTGCTTTCGTATTTTTGATTTTGTTTTTGAGATTGAAATATAATTTCCACCCTTTTCCATCTTATTCATAATGGAAAGTAATATAACTGTTGCAATTCCAAGAATAATTGCAAGAAGTGCTGCAATTTCTCTGGAGTATGAACTTTGTGCAAAGGTTATAATCATAGGATTAATGGTCTGAAAACCATCTCCACCTACAATAAGCGGTGCCGCCATAGCACCAAGACCTGTAAGGAAGGTCAAAATAGTAATAGCAAAAAGGGTAGGCTTTAAAACAGGAAGTACAACCTTAAATAATATGGTTCTAAAAGATGCACCCATATTTCTTGCTGCTTCTATATTTTGATAGTCTATTTCCCTTACAGCATTGGTAAGAAAAATAATATGGTTTGATGTACAGGCAAAGGTCATAATAAACATAACCGCAAAATAGCCTGTAAACCATTTGGGATCAATATTGGGATTGACCCCCAGTAAAATCTTTGTAAATATACCATTGGCACCATATATAAATTTATATCCAGTACACAAAACTATACCCCCGTATACCAACGTGCTCATATAACCTATTTTTAAAATTTTAGCTCCTTTAATATCGAAATATTCTGTAAACAGAACTAGCAGAATGCCTACAATGCTTACTGTTACAACCAATGAAATCGCCAAAATAAAACTATTTTCTAAACTTCTCATTGCCCTTTCAGAAGATATAAGTTTGCCAAATACTGACGTGGAAAACTCACCATTTTTAAAGAATACGCTTATTAAAAGATTAGCATTTGGAAATATTAATAAAGCAATAACAAACCATATTAGGAATGCTCTTATAATAATTCCACCTGTACCTATACTTTTTAATTTCTCTTTGAAACTTATTTTTTTCATATTTCACCTACCTTTTAAAATTGCATGATATCTTCAGTATTAATATATAACTCAACTTCACTTCCTGTTTTGTGGTATGTAAGACCGTCATTTTTCTCTATATTCTTCATGTTTTGTCCCAAAACTTCATAAATATATTTTGTGTATATACCGTTATATTCAGAATCTTTAACGATACCTTTGAACTTTACAAGTTCTTCTCTTTTTTTCGTGTAAATTTTTTCTATTCTTACAAAAGCTTCTTTGCTTTCGTCAAATTTCTTTTGTGATTGTTTGTTTATTTCTTTTAGAATAGTATTGCCTAGTCTATTAATATCACCAATAAAATCACATACGAATTCTGAAGCAGATTTATTATAAATTTCGTAAGGCGTACCCACCTGCTCTATTTTAGCCTTATTAAAAATAGCAATTCTATCGGAAAGTGTAAGCGCCTCCTCCTGGTCGTGTGTTACATATAGAGTTGTAATACCAAGTTCTCTTTGAAGCCTTTTCAGTTCACCTCTAAGCCCTACTCTTAATTTAGCATCAAGATTAGAAAGGGGTTCATCAAGACATAATATTTTTGGTTTTAAAATGATAGCGCGAGCCAAAGCAACACGTTGCTGTTGACCACCTGAAAGTTAGGATACATCTTTGTACAACTGTGTTTCATTCAAATCTATCTTTTGAGCAACTTCCATTACTCTTTGATGTATTTCTTCTTTTGAAACCTTTTTCACCTTTAGTCCAAATGCTATATTTTCATAAACATTCATAGTTGGGAAAAGCGCATAACTTTGAAACACCATTCCTATTTCTCTTTTTTCAATAGGGAAATTGGTAATATCCTTATTATCAATCAAGATACTTCCGCTGCTTGGCGTAATAAATCCAACAAGACTTCTTAATGTTGTCGTCTTTCCGCAACCAGAAGGGCCTAAAAATGTGAAGAACTCACCTTCGTTAATGGTAATGTTTAAATTTTGCATTGCGACAAAATCTCCATATTTTATTTCTATATTTCTAAATTCTATCATTGGCATACACTCTCCTATTTTTATAGGCGGTGCATACCAATTTGTTTATGCACCGCAAAGCTTATTTATTTAACAAATTCAAGTTGTACCTTTTCCATCCACTCGTCAATATTATTTGCAACAAAAGTCCAGTCAACCTTTTGAGGTTTTACATTAGCCATAAGTTCTTTTGCTTCCGGCGATGCTTTTGCAAGTGCAGCAGGCTGAACAGGCACTGAACCAAACTTTGCAGACCATTTTGCCTGAACTTCAGCGGAACCAAACCAGTCTACAAATTCTTTTGCTACAGCTGTCTTTTTACTGTCGGTAAAAATAGCTACTTGTTCTACTACAAAAGGAACACCTACTTTAGGCTTCATAATTCCAAATTGTACACCAAGTTTTTTCTCGTTTTGTAACAGACCACTACCCCAAGTCATTATCATTGGACGTTTACCACTTACCGCACTGGAATAAGAGTCTTCGCCAGTTACTTCAATATGTCCGTTTTGAATATAGCTCTTTGCAACTTCCCATCCTTTCTTGGAAATGCCATATTGCCCATTGGGATCCTGATATCTTACAAGTATGCTTGCTAAAATAGTTTTCGAAGTACCTCCCCCTAAATTTAAAATAGTATATTTATTTTTGTATTCCTTTTTTACTAGGTCTGTCCAGTCCTTTGGCACAGTCTGCTCATTATAAGACTTATTATTGTAGGCCAAAAGTAGTGGCTGAGTTACGATTGGATAATAATAACCTTCTTTATCTCCAAGACTCATATCAACGTCCTTAGCCCAAGAAGGTTGATACTTCATAAGTAGCTTTTGTTTTTTTAGTTTTTCATATTCAACCGCATTTAAACCAAATACAAGGTCAGCAATCTGATTGTTCTTTTCAGCAACTAATCTGTTTGTCAGATCACCAGCTCCTAAGGTTACAATACTTACTTTAAATCCTTTTAGTGCAGCTTGTTGTGTAAGCCATTCTGCTCTGCCATCAGAACCGGAATTTGTGTAAATCACCAATGATTTGTCGTTCTTTTGCTGTGCCGATTTGTTTGTAGCGCAGCCTGCTAGAACTGTCATAATTATACTTGCAGCTAATGTTAGTACCAAAAATTTAATTCTTGTATTTTTCATAATTACCTCCTATTTTTTCATATGTTTTTGTATAATTTAAATATTTTTACCATTTACATATTGTTTCAGAAGTAATGGCCAGTCTGTTTGAAGAATGTCAAAGCCCATGTCTATAAGTTTACCCCAATTTTCATCTTCGTTTTCTATAATTGCTCTGTTATCATCCAACCCAGCAGAAAGTATAATGTCATCATCAAGGGTGATTGCATTTGCCCATGTTAAAATGCCTTTTGATTTAAGCTGTTTCATATGTTCTTCTTTGATCAACGGACTATGTAAATCTCTAAATATCAGTTCTGAAGCTATTAGATTGAGCTGATATTTCATTACCAAATCCATCTTTTCTTTGGTATCTACAATTGGCATATACATTAAATGACTATTACTGTCCTGAAGAATCTTTAAAAGTCTTTCGTCTGCATGGGATTTCAAAATAATCTGATCTGCCATATTATGCTTTTGCAAAATTTTTATTGTTTCGTTCCAATAAAACCAAGATCTGTCTATATTAATCAAGCATTTTCCTTTTAAATGTTCAAGAACATCCTGTAGCTTTTCAATTTTCTGACTAATTTTAATCCCAGCATCGTTTATACAGGTATAACTTTCAATTTCTTTTGTAGTCATAGTTCTGATATCTTTATCTACGCCAATAACTACCTTTTCATTCCCATTATGAAACGTATAAAAATCACCATCCGTACTCATAATTACGTCAACCTCAATGATATCAGCACCATGTTTTAACGCATTTTCATATGCCGGAATTGTATTTCGAACAATATTCCCACCGCAAGTCCCTCTATGTGCTGAAATTAGTATTTTATTTTTTTCTTTTTTTTGCCGAATATTTTGTTTTATATCTACAAAGTTCAATTTAGCTCTTCCCCCTTCGTTCTCTATAGCTTTATCATATTAGTTAAATTGGAACGTGTCAATAATGTTCCTGAGGTTTAACAGAATTTTTACTTAGAATTAACATAGATTTTACTTAGTTTTTAGTGATTTTTGCACATTTGCTCTGTTTAATTATTTGTTCGTTCCAATATTTACTATGAAAATTTTAAAAAAATACAGCATACACTCGAATGTGTATGCTGTATTTATAAAAATTCAAAAATTAAATTCTTTGTCACAAAGTTGCTGTGCATTATTTAAAGCTATGTCAATATCCACAATGCCTGTTACAGAACTGCGTATAGCTATACCGAGTATCCCTTCAAATTTTCTGTCATCAAATTGGGGATGCTTTGAATTTTTATTTCTTCTGCCCCCATATCTGAAACCTTTATCCATCCCTTCAATCCATGGATACAAAGTCATCACATCTTCATTGTTATAAATACCCTTACAAGGCGAAAATCCCCCTAGATAAGTAATAGCAGAAGAAATCTTATCACTGTAAATCCATTTTAGAAAATCTATATTTTCCTGATATTTTTTGCTGTCTTTACTAATACCAATAATACCCCCACCTAGAAGTGGATATCCGCCAGGTACCGGAGCAAAGCCTATTTTTCCAACAACTTTAGAACTTTTGCTGTGTAGCATGTGCGATGAATGATTTGAAAATACAATAATCATCGCCGTATTACCTTCCGCAAAAGTTTCCAATGCCTTTTGCCACCACATATTAGTTGCGCCATCTGTATAATCATAAGTCTCTATATAGCTTTGTAGTGCTTTCTTAGCTATTTCTACGTTTATAATAACATTCCCATTTTCATCGAATATTTCTCCTCCAAGCTCTTTAAATCTTGGCAAAAAATCACATGCAGCAACAGCGGCAGAACCAAATACAAGACTAGTCCCATAATCTGTGGGAGAATTCTGATTGAATTTTCTTGTAAAAAATTTCGCTACCTTATTATATTCTTCAAAACTTTGAGGTACTCTAAGCTGTAGCTTATACTTTTCATAAAACTCCCTTTTTATTTTCGCATCTTCAAACAAATCTTTTCTATAATATAAAATCTGCACACTGGGATCAAATGGCAAAGAATATACTTTATCATCTATTTTATAATAGTCATCAGAAATACTCATGGAAAAACTCTTTAAAAGTCCCTGAATCTCCGAAGCATCAATATCCAAAGGTACATATAGTTTTTGTCCCAGTTCAGAAAGCCATGCCATATCCAATCGAATTAAATCATAACATGAATTTATAGTCATGGATGTAGCTGTTTTATATAATTCATCATAAGGTAAATCAGTAAGTTTCACATCAATTCCCGTCGCTTGCTTGCAACTTGGTAATAGCTTTTTAAGAGCCTCTGTAGTAGGACTGGAAAGTGTAAGAATATTCAGTTCTCGTTTCTGACCATCAACCGATATATTAGGAAACTGAAAACGAAAACCGTCATTGGATACAAATTTTTTTTCACTTATAGTCTTATTTTTCTCTGGCTGCAAAATATACTGTCCTATTTTTTTGCCCAAAAATTTATAATTCAGTTCATATTTTATAACATCACAACTAGTCAGGGTTTCTGTACTTGAAACAGAATAGATAGGCGGTAATTTTTGCTGAGGATTATAACCCTGTGCAGCATTTAAATAAGTTGTTCTTTCTATACTTGTTGTTACAACGCAATCAAAATAATTGGCAGAAGAAATCACATCAAAAGCTACGCTGACTCCCAAAGAATACTCGCTACTGAAAATTTTAAGGTTGCAATCTTTACCTTCCAAAGTTTCAGAAAAACTTTTTACAAACTGCTTTTCATTGGAAAATTGATTCACATCCGAAAACAGTGCTATATTTTTATGCCCATCTTCCATTAGTCTGTTTGCAATCTCCATTCCGGCTTTTTCGAAATCAAAAGATATAAAAACTGAATTTTCAGGCATATTTTCCACAAATCTGTCTACAAATATAAACTTAGTATTATTATCATAAATTCCGCTATTTTTAAGAAAAGAACTGATAACAATTACGTAATTAGGATTTAATGATATAACTCGCTCCAAAACCCGTTCTTCAGAACGTGGTGTGTTATTACTGGAATAAATGTTAACTTCATAACCATATTCTTTCAGTAAATTATCTATACTAATAAATAAATCTATATACGCTTTCATATTAAAATCAGGAATGATAACGCTGACACATTTGTTATGACCTTGTCTTAATTGCTTCGCCTGTGCATTGATTTTATAACCAAGTGTTTTTGCTGCATTTTCAACCAGCATAATTTTCTCAACACTTACATTTCCTTTTTTATTCAAAACATTAGAGACTGTTCCATGAGAAATGCCAGCCAGTTTTGCAATATCCTTAATTGTTGTCATAAATATCCACCCTTACTTAAAGTATATTTAAAAATATTATATCACATTATGAATAAATGCTGTCAATATAAGTTATATCTACAATAATTACATAAAGAACTCTATAAGGATTTTCTCGAGAATTCTATTGCAGAAAAGATTATTAAGCTGTGCTTAACGAACAACTTAGAAAGAGAAGAGTTGTTATCTAGATTATTAGATTTTCATTTCCTTATACATTTATTCCCTACTTATAAATAATTATAACATATCAGTAAATTAACTTCATTAACTTATTATTTAGCGTTGATGATTTTCAGCGTTTTCTATCACTCCTTCCATTAAGGCATCTAAAAATATGAGTTTCAAATAATAAACCTATAACATTATTAAATGAAGGCCATTTACTTCACTTATTAGAAAAGCATGGTCATCATGCTATGATTGATTTAAAATGTGCAAAAAGAGATTTAAATACTAAAATTAATTAATAGGGTACTGTAAGAACTTCTATGCTCTTGCAGAAATCATAGTTGTTCACGTGCCGTTCACAACCCCTGGGGATCTTTGAGACGCCTTGGCTGAGCCTGTTAAACCATAAGGTAGTCTCCCATTTTCTTAAAATATTGCTTTAAAAAATAGTGCTGCAACTATGCTTCCGCATATTGGTCCTAATACGGGAATCCATGCATACCACCAATTTGAACCTTCTTTATTTTTAATTGGCATTAAAAAATGAGCTATTCTTGGACCTAAATCTCTTGCAGGGTTAATTGCATAACCCGTTGTTCCACCAAATGATAAACCCATTGCTAAAATTATTCCACCAACAATAAGTGGTGAAAATCCATTAACCACCTTTGTATTTCCAACTCCTAAAATTGCAAATACTAATACAAAAGTAGCAACAAATTCACAGAAAAAATTATTTAAAGTACCTTTTATAGCTGGTGATGTGCAAAAGACATCTCTTTTAGTATCAGCATCCTCTGTTGCATCAAAATGCTTTTGAAAATAAAGATATACCAAACACCCACCCACAATTCCACCTAATATTTGAGCAATAATATATCCAGGTACTTGGCTCCAAGGAAATTTCCCTATTATTGCAAGTCCTATAGTTAAAGCTGGATTAAAGTGTGCTCCTGAAACAGTTCCGAAAATAAATACTGGTATAGCAACAGCCAGTGCCCATGCTGTTGTAATTGCGAGCCACCCACCGCCATTAGCTTTAGACTTATTAAGAACCATATTTGCGACTGCTCCATCTCCCATTAATATTAATAGTGCCGTTCCTAAAAATTCTGCTAAATAAATTGACATGTCAAACACCCCTTATAACAAATTATTGAATACTTCTTTTATTGGTGATGCGATAATTTCTTTATTTAGTAACATCCCTGTATGGGCTACTGCATTTGCGCAAGCTTCAACAGCAGTTTTAACTGAACTTATATCCCCTGTTAAAGTTATATAAGATTTACCGCCTATACCCATTCCAAGTCTTACTTCAATTAACTTAACTTGTGCTGATTTTGCAGCCGCATCTGCTGCAACTACAGAAGCTGCTATAGAAAAGAATTCTATTATTCCAAGTGCATTTACCTTATCTATTGTATCATTGCAATTTATAGCTTTAATGACATCAGGGTGAACGTTTGCAATTAAAATATTATCAACAACATATTGGCCCCCATAATCAACACCTGATTTTTGAGCGACGTTTACTGCCGCAACTTCTCCTGAAACTAAAATTATAAATTTTCCACAACAGACAGGTTTTGAAAATAAAAGTCTTACATCTGCAGACTTAAGCATAGCATCTGCTGTTCCAATTCCTCTTGCTATGCTGTTGAGCTCTATTAGGGCTATTGATCTTATCATAATATCACCTCACTACTTTCTATAACTATATGCTCAGATACGTTTGTTATTTTCCCATTAATACTTGCATGAATATTAGCTCCCATATCTAGTAGCTGAACTTCACCAATCAATTGCCCTTTTGTAACTTCATCACCTACTGATACAACTGCAATCGCTGGTTTACCTATATGTTGCTTAAGAGGTATGTATACTTTGCTCGTAGCGACCACAGTTGCCTTGTCTTCAAACTTAATTCCTGAGTATTTACTTAAGTTAAGTCTTTGTACAAGCCTTGAAACTGGTATCTGTCTGCCCTCTCTATCTTCATTAGCGGTAATTTTCTCATCATTCTTAAATTTAATTCCCTTTTGCCTTAACTCACTTTTTATCATTATATTTACTTGCCTTGGAGATATCCCCATAGGACAAGCGTACATTTCACATATTCCACATTCTGAGCACAGTAGAGCTTCTTTAAATACTTCCTCTGTATGATCAATTGACATTGAGATTGCTCTCATAATTTTATGAGGTCTTAATGGATGCCCCAGCAAATACCTTGGACACATTTGAGTACAATATGAGCACTGAATACATGATGATTTTGTTTGGTTAATAATATGCTTTACAGATATGGATTTTTTTGCTTTAATGTAATGATCTATAGGCAGTACGATTATTGCCCCATCTGTTTTTGTTATACTTCTTTTTTTTACCTCGTCACTACTAAGTACTTTTCCCATCATAGGACCACCCATAATTACGCAGTAATTTTTTAATTTCAAGCCACCTGCTGATTCAATGCATTTTGAAACTGGCGTTCCAATAGGAACTGAAAGCATACTTGGATTTTCTACCTCACCAGTTACAGTTACTATTTTGTCAGTAACGCTATTGCCTTTTGTAGCATCATATATATTAAGTATTGTTGCTACATTTGACACTACTGCTCCAACATTTAGTGGAATTCCTGCAGGTGGAATTACTCTACCAGTAACTTCATATACAATCACTTGTTCATCACCTGCAGGATAAATGCCTTTAAGGTAGAAAAGTTCAACCTCTGAGTTAAATTTTTGTATTGCTTTTTTAAGACTATCTATTTCCTTTTCATAATTGCCCTTAATTGCAATTATAACTTTATCAGCCCCTACAAGTGGTGCCATATATTTAAGAGCCTCAATTATTTCTTCTGAATTGTGCCTCATAATGTATTTGTCAGTTTGAATAAGTGGCTCACATTCAGCTGCGTTCACTAAGAGATATTCAACTTTGCATTTTAGTTTAATATGCGCAGGGAAACCTGCACCCCCGGCTCCTACAACACCTGCCTTATATATCTGCTCCAATAAGTCCATATTAAACCCTCCTTCTATAGTTATAATTAAAATCTTTATCATATCATTCTAAGTTTTATTTAATTGAAAAAGTATCAGCTAAGACGCATCTTCTTTTTCTTGTAAATGTCTTTGCGGATGTTAATCCCTCTCCAGTTGGTCCCGCAATAGTAAATGTTGAATGCCCTTCAGTTCCAAATCCTATGCCTGCATATGAGGGTGCATTTTTAACAAAGATTGTTGTTTGAACTTCCTTCGCAAATTTACTTAAATTATCTATATTTTTAGAGTGCATCATAGCTGTATGTCTATTTCCATGTTCAAGTTTTATGCCAAGTTCTATAGCTACATCAACATTTGGAACTCTTATAATAGGGAGTATTGGCATCATAAGTTCTTCTACCGCAAATGGGTGATCTTTATCTACTTCTGCAAATATAACTCTTATTCTAGGGTCAATTTCTATTCCTAAATTTTTCATAATGTAGTCTGCATTTTTCCCTACAAACTTCTTATTTATTTTTCCTTTCTCATTCAAAACTAATTTCTCTAACCTTTTAAGTAATGCATTCTCAGTTATTTGCATAGCACAATAATTCGCCATACATTCCATTAACTTATCTGCTACCTTGTCCACTACAATAACCTCTTTTTCTGCTATACATGGTAAGTTATTATCGAAACTACACCCATCTATAATATCTATGGCTGCTTTTTCAATATCAGCTGTTTCATCAACTACAACTGGTGGATTTCCAGCGCCTGCTCCAATTGCTTTTTTGCCAGAGGATAAAGCAACCTTTACTATGCCTGGTCCACCTGTGGCACAAATCATATTTACCTTTTCATGAGAAAGCATTATATTTGTATTTTCTATACTTGGCTCTTTTACAGTAACAACAAGATTTTTGGGACCATCTTCTTTTTCAATTGCTTTGTTTATAATCTCCACAATCATAACTGAAACATTTTTAGCCGATGGATGTGGTGAGAAAACAACTGAATTACCAGCTGCAAGCATTCCTATAGTATTACATATTATTGTTTCTGTAGGATTTGTTGAAGGGGTAATTGAACCTATAACTCCAAATGGAGACATCTCATAAAGAGTAAGTCCACCATCACCAGTATCTACTTCTGGCTTCAAATCCTCAATTCCGGGACTCTTTTCTATAGCAAGCTTATTTTTCAAGATTTTATCATCGAATCTTCCCATGCCAGTTTCCTCAACACTCATCCTGCTAAGTTCTTCTATATTTTTAAGCAAATCTATTCTTATTGAGTTAACAATATCTTTTCTCTTTTTTAAACTATATTTTTGATACTGTTTTTGTGCTGTCCATGCTTCGTTAATAGCCTCATCCATATCATTGAATATTCCTAGATTATTTAACTCATCATGATTTATTTCAGCATCACTCAATTGTACATCGTTAATTTTCATTTCTTTTACTATGCTTCTAACTATTTTCTCTATGTTTGATATATTGTAATTGTTCATTTATTTATCTCTCCCTTCTTTTCATATTAATTAATCATTAACTTCTATATTATCTATAATAGCTACAATAGCTCTGTCTATAGGAGTGTTAACTTCATCAAACACTTTAGATGCAGCACTTCCACTACTTACGAGAACAATTTCGCCATTACCTGCACCTACAGAATCTATTGCAATTTCCCTAGTTCCAAGTGGTGTATAATCTGTATTAATTGCCTCTACTATAAGTATCTTCTTTCCTATAAGATTTTCATTTTTAGTTGTAGCAACCACAACTCCGACAACCTTAGCTAAATACATATACATACCTACCTTTTTATTATATTTATTCCCAGCTCATTACATAATTCCTTTGCAAGGGATGTTATGATAGCATAACTTGGAATTAAAATTAGTTTACTTTTACTATTTAGTGCAATATCTTCTCTAGAAATAATTTTCTTATCTATTTGAACTTCAGCATTATTACAATTTCCAAATGTATCCTTTTCTTTTGTAGCATATTCAAAAATATTATTTGAATTAATTAATCTCATGCCAAATGATTCTAATCGATCTAAGTAACCTTTAAGCATATTAAAAAATGCTGCAGGTACATTTTTATATCCCATTTCTTTTCCTTTTAAATTTTCTAAATCACATGCATCCTTAACCGCTATTATTTCTGTTCCATTCATAATGCAGTTAGATATCAACCTAGTTTCTAGTGTGTCCCCTATTCCTAGTGATACCTTTGATACAGTGTTTATAGTTAAGTTTGCTCCTATAAGCAAATCAAAGTTTTCTTTATAAAGTTCCTGATTATTGCACGATTTATCATCTATATAAATATCTTCTTTATCAAAAATTTCATTTATCGTGTTCATATTAATTATATTTAATGAAAATTCTGATAATACAGCCTTCATTTTGAAACCATATTCTTTAATCTTTCTTAATCCTTTAATACTTTCTTCTAGTCCAATTGTTGAACCATTGAAAATCACAAGTACTTTTTTATTATCACGAGTCATCTTATTATTAATTACATTATCTTCAACCTTTGATAATACTTCTTTTGTAATCATCTTAATAAGCATTTCTAAATCCATAGTTTTCACCTCACTTAATAGAGCCAATTGCAATGCCTAAGGGTGTAACTAAAAGTGGCCACCTAGGTTTTACAGTTTCTATACCTGTAACTCGCTCAAATACATCTTCAAATTCATTGAAACTGCAAGCACCGCCTACTACATATATTTGCTTAACTATATACCCATCTAGATGTCTTTTTACTATGTGTGCCATTTTCTCAACTACAGGCTGAACTAACATAAAATTATCTTTTTCTTTTTTAAAATCTTTCTTAAGTATTTCAGCATCCTCAATTGATATCTTATAATTCCCTGCAATAACCAAACTCATATGGATGCCTCCTGTTGGTTCATCAGCAGTATATAATACCTCTCCATCCTTTAATATACTTACTCCTGTAGTTCCACCACCGACATCTACAACCGCACCATCCTTTATGCCAAGAACTAATGATGCAGCAGTTGGTTCATCAAGTATATTCACAACATCAATATCTGATGATTCAAGTACATTTCCTATAGTTTTTGCATCAGCAGGCTGTGTGCCTGGAGGAATAGCACAAGAAGCACAAGTTATCTTTTGTCCTAAAATTTTTTCTATCTTTAATTTTAAATTTCTTACGGTTTCTACAGCTCCAATAAAATCTACAACAAGTCCATCACGAACAAATGATGATGTGCTAGTTACCCCTGCTATTGGATTATTAAATTCATCAACTACAGAAATTACAACATTTGCGGTTCCAAGATCTACGCCTACCTTTAGATTTCCCTTATAACTATTACATTTTTCATGTTCTATTAAGCCTTGAAAAATCTCAAGATTTTTATTTGCGTCTTCTAAACTCATGACCTTTTAAACCGCCTCTCGTGTAATTTTTACAGTATCTCCATTCTTTAGTCCTGAAGCATTTGTTTCTTCTATATCAATATGAATTTCTGGTCTAAAATTATCATCCACCCTTAATGTTACATTATGAAGAGTTGTCATGCGAATACCATTTGTAGTTACAGATACAAGTTCACCATTTTTATATCCATATTTTTTTGCATAACTCGTAGATAAATGAATGTGTCTAGAAGCTACAATTACACCCTTATTTAATTTAACTTCTCCCACTGGCCCTCTTAAAATCACACCAGGAGTGTCCTTAATATTTCCTGATTCTCTGATTTTTGCATCAACTCCAAGTGTAAAACAATCTGAAACTGAAATTTCTAATTGCGTTTCTTTTCTTACTGGACCGAGTATTCTTATTTTATTAAGAAATCCTTTAGAACCAATTACGGTGACAGTTTCCTTTGAAGCATATTGCCCTGGCTGTAGATCCTTTGTTTTAGTTAATTCATATCCTTTTCCAAATAATATTTCTAGATCATAAAGACTAAGATGAATGTGTTTATTAGACACACCTACTGGAATTAATTCATTATCATTTTCTTTAATTTGTTTTCTGACTTCTAAAAGCACTTGTTGTACAATTTTTTCTATATCCATTTTAACTCGAGCCATTTATAGTCCTCCTTTACGCAGGTAACATACTTAAGCAATATACAACATATAATGCACAATTATTAATCATGCATTATATGTTTTATAATATTATTTATTCTTCAATAAGTGTCTTTGGTAATATTTTTTCTGTATCAATGTGTGGTCTTGGAATTACATGTACCGATACTACTTCTCCTACTTTTTGAGCAGCTGCAGCGCCTGCATCTGTTGCCGCCTTCACTGCTCCAACGTCTCCTCTTACCATTACTGTTACTAGACCTGATCCTATTTTTTCATATCCTATTAAATTTACATTTGCACTTTTAACCATTGCATCTGCTGCCTCTATTGCCCCAACTAACCCTTTTGTTTCTATCATTCCTAATGCATCTTTCATAATATATATCCTCCTCGTATAATTTTTTTGTGTGTTATTGTTAACTACTGTGTAACTGTGACAGTCTTCGGTAATATTTTTTCTGTATCAATATGTGGTCTTGGAATTACGTGTACTGATACTACTTCTCCTACCTTTTGAGCAGCCGCAGCACCTGCATCTGTTGCAGCTTTTACTGCTCCAACATCTCCTCTTACCATTACTGTTACTAGACCTGATCCTATTTTTTCATATCCTATTAATGTTACATTTGCACTTTTAACCATAGCATCTGCCGCCTCTATTGCCCCAACTAACCCTTTTGTTTCTATCATTCCTAATGCATCATGCATAATAAAATCCCCCTTTGAATTTTTATTTAATTATGATGGATACAAATGCTCCTAATTTCTCCTTTTTTCCTAGGACACTTTGGATCCATGCATATATTACAGGTTGTTTTTCTTTCCTCAGCCATTTTGAGTTGATCAGTTTCTTCTTCAATTCCTTCTTTACTTGAAGAATTATCATTCACTGATTTTAGAATTCCAACTGTTTCGTCTGTAATAATTAACTTCTCTATTCCCTCGTCTGGCCTTGCAATAACAGTCCTTGCAAAAACTATATTTACTTTTCCAGCAGATATACTCGCTGACTTTATTGCTTCATTCACTGATGAAACGTCGCCTCTAATCTTTACAGTAACTAATCCATCGCCTTTTGAAATTTCATATCCTATAAGTTCTACATTCGCAGTTTTAAGAGCGAAATCCGCTGCCTCAATAGCTGCTACCAAGCCCACCGTTTCTATAATGCCTAATGAATATTTAATCAACTCTTCACCTCCTTATTTTCAATTAGGTTTGAGTCATTTTTAGCCACCAATAGTACATTCTAAATCAAATTCCTCTACTATTTTTTTAAACTTGTTCACGATATTTTCGTCAGGGGTTTTAATTCCCTGACCCATTGTATAATCCCTACCTAAATTCTCATACTTATTGGCTCCAAGCTTATGATATGGTAATAAATCTAATTGCTTAACTCCATTTAAACTCTTTGCAAACTTTGCAATATCATATATACTTTTTTCATCACAATTAAATTCTGGTATTACCGGTACTCTTATAATAAGCTCTACACCCATATTTGATATTTTTTCTGCATTTCTAACCACTATTTCATTGCTTACATGAACATACTTTTTATGTTTTTCATTATTTAGGGTTTTTATATCTAAAAGCACTAAATCAACCCAAGGAATTACCTTATCTATTACTTCCTCACTTGCATAGCCTGTAGTTTCTATTGCTGTATGCCATCCCATTGCTTTGCAAGCCTTTAAAAGTTCAATTGTAAATTCTGGTTGCATAAGTGCTTCTCCACCTGATAATGTAACTCCACCTCCAGAACGTCTGTACTGAATAGTTTCTTTTTTCAGCTCAGTTATTACCCTTTCTACAGTAGTTTCTTCTCCAGATTTCACAATTGCTCCTGGATAACAAGTTTCAACACAAATTCCACAACTTAAGCATAGATTTCTATCTATTCTTCCAGTTCGTAACATATCAATTGCGCCTACTGGGCATCTTTTTTCACATTTTTTACAACCAGTACAATTTTTTTCATTAAACATTATTTGAATTGAGGCATCTTGTGATTCTGGATTACTACACCAATCACATTTTAAAGGACATCCTTTAAAAAATACTATTGTCCTAACCCCAGGTCCATCATGTATAGAAAAGCGCTGCATATTAAATATTGTGCCTTCTTGCTTATAATTAATTGTTTTTATTTGCATCTGCTTTCCTCCTTTTCAGAAATACTTAAACCTCACATTATTAAGACAAATCTATTCATCTCAGATTTAATATAGTTTCTAAAATTTTAGAAAGTTTGTTCAGTTCTCTGTATAATATCATCTTGAATTGCTTTGTCTAAGGATATAAATTGTGCACTATAACCAGCAACACGTATTACTAAATCTCTATATTTAGTTGGATTCTTTTGTGCCTTAACAAGAGTTTCCCTATCTATTACGTTAAATTGTACATGCATACCCTTTTGATCAAAATAACTTCTCACAAGTGAAGCTAAATTATTCAATCCAGCACTTCCCATAACTGAACTTGGATGAAATTTTTGATTTAATAAAGTACCATTAGATGCAATAAAATGATCTAATTTAGCTACTGAATTTATAACAGCAGTTGGTCCACTACTATCAGCTCCTGTAACTGGGGATACACCATCAGCTAATGGTTCATGTGCTTTTCTACCATCTGGGGTTGCTCCAACGAGATCACCAAATAAAACATTAATTGATGCTGGATATAATCCTGCATGGAAAGTACCACCTCTCGGATTTCTATGTTTTTCAACCTCTTTACAGTAAATAAGAGCTCCTTGTCTTGCTAGTTCATCAACTTCATCAATATCATTACCAAACTTAGGTGCTCTATGAATTAACATTTGTCTTAAATCTTCTAAATCTACTTTTGAAGTCTTACATTTTGAAATATTATTTAAATTAATATTAACTGATTTCTTAAGCTCTTCTGCAGATATTTGATTGTTCTCATATAATACTTTCTTAACTGCTGCCATTACTAATTTATAAGTTAAATCTTCCTCACTCTCACCATTACTTTGCTTAGATTCTCCTTCGCCAAAGTTAGTGTCTAAAGCTTCTTTTAATTCTCCAAGAGTTATTACTTTATCATCAAATACAAGTTTCTTAATAGCTGCAAAAGAATCTCCTACATTTGCAACACCAACCCCTTGCGGTCCTGTAAAGTTGTAATGTGCTCCACCTTCTTGAAGTGATTTACCATCTGTTATACAGTCATCAACCATGCATGATACAAATGGTAATGGTGCTTTCTCTCCATGAGCAATATCAACACAATTATCTGCAACTGATAATTGATATACAAAATATTTCATTTGAGTAGTGTACGCTTCAATTAATTCTTCAATAGACTTAAACTCTGTAAATTCTCCAGTTTTAGGTCCTAATTGTTTTCCACTACTCATACCATTATTTATAGTTACCTCAAGTAATCTTGCTAAATTAAAGAATCCTGAATCATGCCATCCTTCTGTTTTACCTGGCTTTTGAGGTTCAACGCAACCTATGACTCCATATTCTCTAGCATCTTGAATTGTTAATCCTCTATTAACTAATGCTGGAATAATAACTTCATCACTGTAGTATGCCGGCATACCAAGTCCTAATCTACTTAGTTCACAACTTCTTAATAAAAATTCGTCAGGAGTTTTATTCCATATTCTTACTGAGAATGATGGTGCTGATAAGCTTACATGAGCTGTAGCATCAATACACATGTATGATAAATCATTGGTGGCATCTTTACCTTCTCTAGTTTGTCCACCTACACATAAATTCTGGAACATTGGATATCCACCAAACGCCTTTGTTGAAGCTTCATCACGTACCTTATTAAGATCATTCAATTTAATCCACACACAATCAATAAGTTCCTGGACTTTATCTATGTCAAAATGTCCTGAATTCAATTCTATTTCATAATATGGATACATATATTGATCAAATCTTGTTGGCGAAATAGAATGTCCATTTGATTCTATGTTAATAATTGCATGTACAAACCAGAAAGATTGACAAGCTTCGTAAAAATTAGTAGCTCCATTTTCAGGCACGGTTTCACAGTTTTTAGCTATTTGTAGTAATTCCTTAGCGCGCACTGAATCTGATTCCTTTGAAGCCATCTCTCTAGCTAATTTTGCATATCCATGTGCATAATTTATTACGGCTTTGCAAGAAACTATGATAGATTCCCAAAACAGTTTTTTCTTAATATATTCAGGATTTTCTTTATCAGCGGCCTCTATTACAGCTTCAACTTCCTCAATAATACCTTTGTACCCTTTCTCTAAAACCTTAGCGTAATCAACAGATACATGTCCTACACCATTAAAATAGTAGTTCGCAACTGTAAATACATTTTCGTTCATTGCCTCAATAGTTTCCGGATACATATATGAAGTAGCAAGTTCATTAGTAGTTTTGCCTTCCCAATAATCAAATACTTCTGTAAGTTGTTTTTTAGTCTTTTCAGTGATTTGGAATGAATCACCTTTTCTCTTTCCTATGGTTTCAAGTTCATCTTTGATCCACTTATTTGAAAACTCAGGAAATATTTGAGAAGATCTTGCTTCTTGAGTCAAACTTCCTACTACTAGTTCTGAATTCCTTATAATAATAGGAAGTTCATTTAATATTTTCTCAAGTGCTTTAGCTCTACGTACTATCGCAGGTCGTCCTTCTGTTTCTTTAAATGATTCTGTTATTAATAACGCTCTATCCACTTCAATACATGGAGTTGCTAAAAGTATTTGCCCCTTTAAAACCTCTATCCTCTTTGTAGGTTTACTAAATCCTTCTTGTAGAACATACATATTATAACTTCCTCCCTCAAAATAATTTTTATAATCTAACTCTTTCTTGCAATTCATTTTTTAACTTGTTTTCTTAAATATAAGGAGTTGTTGTTGATTTCGGAACGTCACCTAATGTTCCAAGTAATTTTATTCCAACTTCTCTTGCTGCAACAACTGCTTCGCGAACAGCACCAGAATCACCACTAATTAATGTAGTACATTCATTACTAAAACTTGTTCCATGTGCTGGTGAACAAAATCCGACTATATCTACACTAGCAGCTTTGACTGCTGTATCTGCAATAATTACTCCAATAGCAGCTGGTGCTCCTACAATAACTCCAAAAGCTTTACCAATTGGTGCCCCAAAAGCTTTGTTACAAGCATAACTTGCTCTTGCAGTATATTGAAGTTCTATATGCCCTGCATCATTTCCATAAACATCTCCAAATGTTCTATCCAATTCTTTAAGTGTTATTTCTACTGCTCGTCTTACATCTGATACATCTTCAGCACCAAACAATATTAAACTACCATGTCCTGCTCCACCTTTTGTATCTCTTGGTAATTCTATAGCTATGATTTCAGTGTTGGTTGATTTAACTGCTTCATCTGCAGCCATTATTTGAGGCCCTGCACCTGTTCTTCCCCCAATAATACCAATACTTCTATATTTCTTATCAATATTCATCGCTTCATGCAATGCTGAATCAACATTTGCAATTACAAGACCTATTGTATCCCCTAAGCCAGTACCAACAAATTCTGTAAGACCACAATGTTTACTAGTAGAACTTGTATCTTCTTTATTACACTGCTTCTCTAAAACGTTTTCTTTTATAGTAACTGCTTCTGGTTTTTCATCACTTTTCCCAATATTCTTCATTACTTCTGAAATAATTTGATCAATTAATTGTTCTTTCAAAATAAGCACCTCCATAAATTCTTATATTTAATTTGTATTAACTTTAATTTCTAACTAGAAAAAATAAATCTATACAACTA
>DHIM01000189.1:0-3872 GCA_002403785.1 Clostridium sp. UBA4746 | reverse complement strand
AAATAAATCTATACAACTATGCATCTCTTTTATATGTAAATGTTATCATGGATTTTTAAAATATATTAATACTTATTAGTCATTTTTGTGTAATCATTTACACTACTCATAACTATACTTTTTCACATAACAATTCTCTAATGATACTTTTTTGCAGTATATATGTAATTTTTTATCTCTACCCAAGTATTTTACTATTATATATTCTATTTTCATCTTATATTTAGGCAAATCAAAAAACAAAAGGCATACCTGCTAGCAAGACTATGAAAATTGTGTTTTACACTTTCATAATTTTGTATAGCACGTATGCCTTATATATTTAAGTATATAAATATTCTTTTTATTATGTGATGTTCTGTCTGTATTGAGTAGGTGTTATTCCCTCTATTTTTTTAAACACTTTACAAAAATAATTAGGCTCATTATACCCAATATTAAAAGCTATTTCATTTATGTTTGCGTTTTCCTCTTTAAGCATCCTCTTGGCTTCTTTAATTTTTCTAACCGCTAGATATCTGTTGAAATTCACCCCTAACTTTTTCTTAAATAATTTACTTACATAACTAGGAGTTAAATTTATGTATTTAGATACTTCATCCAAACTAATGCTTCCCTTAAAATTATTTTCTATATATTCTAATGCATTCTCTACTTCTTGATTTGTACAAATTAATCTATCATTAGTTATATACTTTTTTAATACTTCAACTATTTTTTCGGATCTAACTGGTTTAAGCAAGTATTCATTTACTTTTATACTTAAAGCCTTTTCAATGAAGCCCTTATCATCATAGGCAGTGATAATTATTATTATCTTATCGTTGTCATATTCTCTTATCTTTTCTGCTACCTCCATGCCATTAATCAATGGCATTTTAATGTCTAATATTAATATATCAGGATTCTCGCGTGTTATAAGTTCAAGAGCTTCTTTTCCATTCGTAGCTTCTATAGTTTCAATTGGACTTTCAACTTGCTTTTTTATAATCATTTTTAAGGCTTCTCTTTCTAAGTACTCATCGTCCGCAATCAATATTTTACACATAATCACTCATCCTCACTACGTTATTAGTATTAACAGGATGTTTTCTCTTTTATAACATAGGAATTGTTATTTTAACTTTAGTCCCAATATTTACTTCACTTTTTATCTCTATCTTATATTCTTCTCCATAATAAGCTACCATTCTATCATTTGAATTACATATTCCTATTCCAGTAGATGTTGATTCTGATTCATCTAGATCCGTTTTTTTTCTGCTTAAAATATTCTTAAGTTTATTTTCACTAATACCTACACCATTATCTTCAATAGTTATAATTGTATCATTATCAAACATATGTGCAGAAATTTTTACTATCCCTTGCTTTTCTTTAGGTTGAATTCCATGAATTATGGCATTTTCAATAAATGGCTGGAGAATCATCGCTGGTATTTTCACATTTTTAATTTTGTCGTCTATTTCAATATTATATTTTATTTTATCACCAAATCTTACACTTTGAATTTTTAAATATCTTGTTAAATTTTCTATATCTTCGTCAATACTTACTTTTCCTTCTGTATTCTTTAAAGTGTATCTTAAAAGTTCTGCCAAGGTATAAGTCACCTCTTCAGTTTTCTTAGCATCTTCCATAAGTGCCAATCTTCCAATTGAATTTAGTACATTAAAAAGGAAATGAGGGTTTATCTGTGCTTGGAGTGTCTTGATTTCTGCTATTTTAAGCTCTTTTTCTAATTCTAATCTAGCTTTTCTCTCTTTCATAAGCTTTATATTACTTTTGTTTAATTCTTCTTGCATAAGGTTAATCATAGATTTTTCTGCTAATTGGTTAACCACTGTATAAATTAAAGATGCTAGAGCTTCAAGTTTTTCATACTCTATGAAATTAGCCTGCTTATATGCCTCTTCAAGTTTTAGGTTATCCTTAAATTTATAACTGTTTCGTTCAGTTCCAAATATATTTTGCAAATTATTATTTTCGGTTCTTACTTGACCACAAAGAACAGCTCCTAGATATTTACCTTGCACAATTATAGGTGCAGAAAAATCAACTAATCCAAATGGGCATTTATATATATATGGTTTATGTCTAATAGCTGCTTCTAATCCTCCATGAGCATCAGATTTACAGCAACTCTCTAGACCATATCGGGTTTTTCTAATTTCATTGCAAAAGGAGGAAAAATTAGATGTTTTTGTTAATGGCTCTCCTCTAAAGTCTACTGTTACAAACGATACTCCAGTAATTACCCCGAGTTTGTCTTGTATATCTTGCAATACATCAATATCAATTAAATCTTTAAACTCAATATGATTTCCATCCAACACTCTAATATCCCTCCTTATGGCATTGTTAACCATAGCTAATACTACAAGTTTATATCGATTCTTTTACAATTGAAAATTAATAACCTAAATATGCAGCTTTTAAAATTTCTCTCAAATCTTCTTTTGTAACTTTCCTTGGATGCTTTTTAACTCTTCTAGATATTTTATTGAATTTCCATCATATAATATTTTTGTTGAAACTTTAAATGTTTTCATCTAGCATACTCCTCCATCTTCTAGAGATTGTATAGCTTATTTGTATTTCACTTTCCTAGTTATATTTATATTACTATATTAATTATTAATTTTCAAGAAATTATGGTAGTCTATAAATCAATTTTTTAATTTATAATACAAATGGTCATAGAAGGCTATATCACAACAAAGGAAAAGCTAATACATAAGGGTAAGTCATCTCATGTTTAGATTGTTTAGATATTTGATGAAATAGACGTAATTACAAAACAAACCATACAACAATCTATTTACGATAAATTTAATGGTACTGCCTTGTATTCTGCTAAAAACATTGACTTAATTGAAAGATACCATTTTCATTTGTGCAAACTCCAGTCCAATCAAGAACAGCACAACTAACAAAACAAATTGTGTTCTCAATTTGTTAATGTCCCCCAGCGAATTTTCCGAAGAAGCCTGTGACTGAGGTTGCTTTTTTTCTCTGATATTCACGATAGCAGTTTATTTGCATAAATTATCTTTTATTATCTAACAATCCCTGTTGTATAGTGAATCACAATCATATTATCCTTTATTAATTAAATGAGTCGACTTGAACTAATGGAACAGTTATATTACCTCCCATGGTAGGCACATAAGTGTAAATACCTTGAGATACACCTTTAAGCGTAATGACGAGGGAAGAATGACGGAGTTTACTAATGCTTATTTTTTAATTCCTGGTGGATTAAGAGGAATTGGAATTAAGCTATAACTCCAATGATAGTTCCTTTTTATGACTAACTACTTTTGTTATTATTTCTTTACTACGAGGTATAATAAATTCTCTTTGTTTTTTCTTAGACTTAGATAGTTCTAATCGTTGATCTATGGCAGATGTGTTGGTGATTTTACTATGTATAGATATTTTATTTTCTAATTCTTTTTCTTTTTCATTGTGAATTTCTTTAGCTTTATTATATTGCTCCCAATTTGTTATTCCTTTGGATTCTAAATGTTTTTCAGCTCTATTGTACTTTGATATTTCATTTATGTGCTCATTTTCATAGGCTTTTTTAAAAGACTTTTTTTGATTATATTTTTCTACAATAGGCTTGTACTTATCTATTGTTTCTAACTTACATTTAATTTCAGCTAAATCACTACTATCATTTTCTAATATGTCTATTTGCTTATATATTTTTGACATTTCTCTAATTTCTATTTCTTCTGCTATTACTGTAGAACTTATATCACAAAATTCATTTATAGTATTTAGGGATTTGCATCCAGCAATTTTATTGCTTTCAAGAATATCCATACTTAGTTCATTCACTTGTTTTTCTTTATTTTCATCAT
>DHIM01000091.1:3716-7781 GCA_002403785.1 Clostridium sp. UBA4746 | reverse complement strand
AAAGTTAATCCACCACTTGGAACAATACAATGTATGTGTGGATGATTCATTAAATTCTGACCCCAAGTATGTAAAATTGCCATAAATCCAATTCCTGCTCCTAAATATTTTTTATCGCTTGAAAGTTCAAGCAGTGTTTCTGAAACAGCTTTAAATAGAATAGAATACATTTCTTTTTGGTTTGTTAAAGTTATATAGTTAAGTTGCTCAGGTATAGTGAAAACAATATGAAAATACCCTACGGGTAATAAATCTTCTTTTCTTTTTTCAAGCCACCTTTCCTTAGCTAAAGTTTGGCATTTAGGACAATGCCTATTCCTACAAGAATTATAAGAAATTGTCGTGTGACCACATTCATCACACTCATCTACATGACCACCGAGCTCAGCTGTTCTACAAGCTTCAATAGAAATCATAGTTTTTTGAATATGTAGAGGTAACTTATGATTTCTCCTATATTCACCACCATATTGATTAAATATATCTTGAATCTCAATCATCTTGTTTATCTTTTTCATCTAAAAGTATATCTAATGGACTCTTTATATTAAGTAAATCCATCCTTCTAAGATGTAAATAAATAGTGGTGGTAGTTATCCGAGTATGTCCTAAAAGCCTTTGAATATAACAAATATCTGTACCCGCATCCAATAAATGAGTTGCAAAACTGTGTCGAAGTGTGTGGATTGTTGCCTTTTTAGTGATTTTAGTTTTTTTTATAGACTTTTCCATCATACGTTGAACACTACGTGGGGTTATGGAATCTGTACGTCCCCTTCCAGAAAATAAATATTCCGTAGGATGATATCTTTTCCAATACTCTCTGAGAATTTCAAGATTTGCATTTGATAATAATGAGTACCTATCTTTTTTACCTTTACCTTCTCTTATTAATATTTGCATACTTTTGCTATCAATATCTGTTATTTTTAGATTACAAACTTCGCTAACCCTTAATCCTGCGGAGTAAATCGTCATGAGAATTGTTTTATGTTTAAGGTTTTCAGTAGCATCAAAAATAGATTTAACTTCCTCTGGTGATAAAACAGCGGGTAATCTTCTCGGTTCTTTAATTCTAAAAAGTTTATCCATATTCCAATATCTAT
Source organism: Clostridium sp. UBA4746 (assembly GCA_002403785.1). Taxonomy (GTDB): domain Bacteria; phylum Bacillota; class Clostridia; order Clostridiales; family Clostridiaceae; genus Clostridium_AD. The sequence goes on along the minus strand of DHIM01000091.1, from coordinate 6,675 downwards.
TAAGTGTTTTAGTATAAAAAAACTTTAAACCTGCATTAATATAATTAACTGTACCTTCACTTAATTTCTTTTCCATGATACAATAATGTAGATATTCACGTATTTCTTTTTCTCTTAAAAGCTCTGGTGATTTGTTGTAATCTTTAGCAAAGTTACTAACGTGACCGATATAGTTTTTTATGGTCCTTGGGCTATAGCCCTTTAGTTCCATATCCATCTTCATTTTCCGTCTTAATTCTGACATAAATAATAACACTCCCTTATTTTTTATTTCGACAATAAAAGTTTAAAGGAAGTGCACATTATAATAAAGAAGTATCTTAGTCAAATAGGATGCTTCTTTCTATTTTATTTAAGTAAAAATTAAATTAATGTAATTAGCACTCGTCTACCACCGTTTTTAGCGGTTTAGTTCTAATCTACTATTGTGCCGTAGAAAAAGAATAATGTGACTTAACTGACACTAAAGGTTATGTTTAATTTTCGTGGTCGTTTTTTTGAGCAACAATAACAAATCTGTGCTCTTTACTTTCAACAAATCCTTGTTCTTCAACTATTGATTGCAATACACATAATTGCCTAAAACAACTATCAACAGAGAAATTAGGAAATTCCCATTCGATAATCTTTGCAAAATAAACTAATGCTCCTACATCTAAAAATTTCAATACTGGAAAACATTCATCTGACTTTAGAATAGTGAATCCTTTGTTTTCAATTAACCTCAGATTATTTTTTAAGGTATGTTTACTACTAGTAATTTCTTTAAAATCATTTATTAAAAATCTTGATAATTCCTTGTTGTTTAATCCCCCAACTTGCTGTGTAATAAATAGACCTTTCGGCTTTAATAATCTGCAAACTTCGTTGATGTCAAAAGCCTCATGGCTATTTATTATGATGTCAAACATACCATCCCCAAATGGCAGGTAATTATCATTAAAAACCTGTCTAACATCTATGCCAAGTGGCGTTAGTGTCCTATTGCACAGTTCGAAGTTAGGAGGATATGCTTCTGTAGCAAAGGTATTGTTATAAGGGTGATTTAGAGTTAATAGATATTCACCGCCCCCAGTTCCCATATCCAATAAAATTGAATTGGTATTTAAATATTCATGAATCATCACGTCATAATCCCAAGGCAACGCTTCCTCAGCTTTCCTCTTACCAATGTATGAAAAATCCCAACCTTTAAAACTCTTTTTTTCTTCTGACAACCAGTATTCTTTTAACTTCATATATTCCATAATATAAGCTCCTTTTCATAAATTGATTTTCACCAATAATAATTTACGCTAATTGGAAAAATGAATATTGTTGTAAGGCTTATGCAGGAGTAGAGGACCCATTGCAGCCAAAGCTAACTTGATTGTTTTGTTAGTTAATACGGTGCCAATTTTATCTTTCTAACACCTCTATAGCTCTCTTAAATAATTCTTCTTCCGTTAAATCTACAGATATTCTTATGTGCTCTTCTTTAATCTCTTTAATCTCTTTAAAAATCTTGTGATTATGCCATATACTTCTCTTCAAGTAATTCAGAATCATCAAATCTTTAGCTGTCGATCCTATGTAAAATTCTTTAGCTTCAAGTAACCTTTTTTCTAGAACCTTATCATCACAAACTAGCCATATTTTCTTTATATTTTTATCATCTAACTCTTTCACTAACCGGGGGTATAAAGCCCATCCCTCGATAATAATTGGATTAGACCAGGTACTATGTATATCAATTAAACGTTTTATTGAAGGCCATATTCTCTCATGATAATCTGTTATTTCCTTAATAAGTCCATCAATAGATTTCCTAATATAATATTCACGATAATCATGTCCTTTCATTGGATCAACATCAATTACTGTTTGAATTATTTGTCCAATATCATCAGTAGAAATACAATTATAAAAATACTTTGAAGCTATTTTAGTAGCTAATGTTGTCTTCCCACTCATCGGGCTTCCACCAATGAGTATCACCTTTACATTTTTATACATATGTTCACCTCCTCTAAATTCAGAATAAAATACCAATCTGATGTAGCTCTTAGGAATATTATACCATTTATTTGTGATTCTTTAATTTCTTTATATGAATAAAGGCTTTAATTAATGATGATTCTTTAATGTTACTATTGTTTACAGACAATCTATTGACCTTATACAACCCAATAATATAGCCAAAGTTCGTGTTTTGGGTAAAACACGAACTTTTATAAAATCCCAAAAATACAGATTAGTAGCTAATATAAAAGAAACCTTTAATTAGCCTGAAACCTAATTTCAAATAAAAAATAATGTTTTTATATGGGCACATACGTTCTGTTTATGTTACAATTAATGCCATGGACAATAATTTTATTGTTCATGCAATACACAATGTCAACTGGATAATAACGATAATAAATCGAAGGATATTGAGATACCTAAAACTAATTATGTGTAGTAAATGCTAGAGGTTAATTTTAAAATTGATATAACAAGTTCCCAGCAGTTTACTACTTAAACGTCCTATTGTTTTATATCATTTATTCATGATATTTTATAAAATAAAAGAGGTGGTATTATGACAAAAGGGAAAAAGAAAAATCTTTCAAAAGCTAAAAACCATTTTTCACAAGTTGGCCGACTTGTAAAAAATGGTTTTGACGAAGCTCTGAAAGATTTCTCGAAAAATATTTTTAGTTTTTGTTTTAAAACGTTTCTATTACTTATTATTCATTTTTTAGTAGATTTATTTAAATAAGGGCATTTAAAATGTTCTTATTTTTTTGCTAATAAGCATATACACTATTCACGCTTACAACTTCCCACAAATTATTGTTATTGCTTTATTACTAAGTATATCATAAAACCCATTAAACCACATGATACACTTTCGCAACCAATTAGGTGAGTTTTTAGGGGATCTTAACTGTCTTTTTCAACGTCTCATTTAATTATAGTTTATTGATACACTTAA
>DHIM01000091.1:0-3497 GCA_002403785.1 Clostridium sp. UBA4746 | reverse complement strand
TTAAGTGTATCAATAAACTATAACAGAAGTTAAACCAACTGACAGAATGGAAGGGTAGCCCGTAGGGAAGGTTCCATGAGAGAAGACGGTAGCACCAACCAAAGGACAGTTATTCCATCTAATGTAAAATACATTCATTGTATTTTACATTAATTTTTGATTATAAGTTTTGGACCTGTTCTACTCCTTGATTTTTGGTAAATGATTTATACCTGCCCATTAGAATACCTCCTCACCTCATAATTATTAAGGCATGTGCTACTGTTAATCCTAATGCCTTACTCCCAATAATATCATGGTGTAGCATAAATAAGTAATGATTATCTTAAGATAATAGAAAGATAGGGAATTTTCCCTATCTTTTTATTATTTCTCTTATATCGCCACAGTTACACGTTTATATGACTTATTCTCATTAACTTTTTTATCTAAGTTAGATATTTATTTATCTTTATCTTGCTTATTTTTTCAAAAGTTTAGATACATTTTTTTCTCTTTTATGCATGTCGAGTTGCTTTAACCCCAGTATTCTTACCACTTTCAACGTTTTCAACAACTAAAGGATAAACATAAAACAATATAAAATAAACTGAATTACCTAATACCAAATTTAATAATATACGCTATTATTCTTTAGTTGTTAGTTAAATAAATTTTTCTTATTAATTCTATTATTTCCATAACGTTATCAAAATCACTCTTGTCATCTTGACCAGGAGTAACTAAGATATTTGCTGGATTTATTTCCATTGTCCATCATAATTTATCAATACTAATAGGTATTTCACAGTTCTCTACTCTCTTCTCTCTAATTTTAAATAAAGTATCTAGCATACGCTTTTTTTATTTAAATCAGCATTCGTCTTTGCTTGATATTGTGAAGAAAAAATGCATAAATAACGCAAAAGGTAACCCCTTTTATAGAGTTACCTTTTGGCTCACTTTTTTAAACAAGATTCTATATTCATACAATATGTATTTTTCATTATTCCCAAGGTTCGTCATGTGAAAATAATGATGGAGGAACTCCAATTAAAGAAACATCAAATTTTAAACTTGCCTCAACTTTTGAACTTGCGTTATGTATTCTAAGGCTGACTGCCCAACCGTTATTACAAGTTATTATAACTGTGTTGTCAGATTTAGATTTGTAACTTATGTCATAAAATTTATCTGGCATAATTAATTGTTGTATCTTAGTTTGAGGATGTACTGTTCCAGCAGAACGGTTAAGACTTTTATAAATATTAAAGGCTTGAATTTTTGTAACTTTTTTTCTATCATTCGCAATGATTTTATAAAAATCATTTTTACCAAGCAAATATTGTAGTAGTCTTTTGGGGATTTCATACGGATTTTTTTTACTAAGCAATTGTAATTCATCCATAAAAGCATTTAATAATGGAACATAAAATCTTCCACTTTTATTAATAACATTTCTCCATAAAATATTTTTGTCCCTAAGTTCCTTTAACTCACCAAATAACGGAGCGATTGTTTCAAAGTAATTTGCTGAGCAAGTTATTCCAAACCATGCTTGTCCAAAATTTAGAGTTGCTGAAAGTCTACTATGTTTTACGGCTGAATGGTTATGCTTACAACTTAAACCAATCTCCCATTCATTCTGTTTACGAATTGCTAATACATCTCTTACATCGCCATCTTTTCCCTTTGAATCTTCTTGAATCGCCAAAAATAAAGGTGTATTTGTTAACGGGTTTTCCAATTGTGGTTCCATTCCCGCTAAAATCTTGATAGTCGAAAGGGCTCCTAAGTCTAGATTATGCCTTATATTCTCATTCAAACCATTATAAAATTTTTCAGCGACTTTAAGTGCGCTTGTTTGAACTATTTCTGTTTCCTGAAAATCTTTTAAATGAATATTTAAGGCTTTTAAGCATGCATACTCAAATGCCTTTCCACGTTCTGTTTGTGTAGTAGACAAAACCTAAACACCTACTTCTTGCTTTAAATTTAACGAACTTAAATTCTCATTTAGTATGCGATTAAGTTCTTGTGCAACTACTTCTGCAAGCTTCACAGGAACAGCATTGCCAATTTGTTTATATTTACTTGTTAAATTACCAGAAAAATGTATGTTTTTAGGGAAGGTTTGCACTATTGCTGCTTCTTGCCAACTCAATCGTCTTGTAATACCCTTATCTCCGAATTTCCATAAATCTTGACCTAACTTTATCATATCTGGAGAACTAGGATGTAGTGTAACTTGCTTGCTCATAGCTGGGATTGTATAACTTACCTCATCCCAGTTTCTTTTCCTATTTCGGGACATAAATCTAGAAGAAAAGGCAGCATGACATAGATCGTTTGGATTTGGTTCTGGAATCCCCTTTAATACATCTTTTAAAGTTACTCTTTTCCCTAGAGATTCAGGGAATTTAAATTTATTTATATTTAAGTCTTTTCTGAATCCAATCATGATTACACGCCATCTATCCTGTGGCACGGAGTAGTTAGCAGCATTTACAAGCGTTGGATATACATTATATCCTTTATCCGAAAAATCCTCTATTATTGCTTCTATAATTGCTCCATCACCCAATGTTAGAATTCCCTTAACATTTTCTGCAACAAATGCAAGTGGTTGTTTTTCTTCAACTAACTTTACGTAATACCTATAGAGTACATTTCTTTTATCGTCAATTTTCCTTGGACCAGCTAAACTAAAACCTTGGCACGGGAAACCCCCTATTATAACATCACAATCGGGTATTATATTAAAATCAATCTTTGAAATATCTCCTTGAACAACTTCAGCTTTTGACCAAGAACGGTGAGTTTCACAAGCATCTTTATCAGTGTCATTTGCCCAAATAATCTTAAATCCTTTATTTTTAAAGCCCAAGTCTAATCCACCTGCACCAGCAAATAATGACACTACAGTATACTTTTTTTTATTCTTGTTTATTAAATCTATTACATTATCTTTGGAGTTAGACATAACAACGCCCCTTATAATTTATATATATGTACTAAAACACTATTAACCGAAATATTTTTCCACACTACTATAACATATTTATTACTTACAGAACAGATATTATCTTATTGTTTTTTATATTTTCAATAAGTGAAGTTTATATAAAATGGTACTAATTCTAAGGTCTAATTACTCACCTTGATGAAGTTCACATGAAGCTTCCCAGGAAAGATACGCACTATTTGCAGCTATATAAAATATTATTTTACCCATAACCATCTTTATTTTTATTTATCTTCATTTGTTTGTACTGGAACATAGGTTCGTAATAATAATTATATACTACTTCTTCAATTTTTGGAAGTAATTCTGCAAATTTATTTTAGTAATATTTGTAACCGCTTGTGCATTATTTAATATACTCACCAATAAAGCTATAGGATTCATTAAGCAAATTACTATTGTTTCAAATCTTTAATAAATATTCTAATAAATTATATAATAAAAGAGCTACTACAAACTATTGTAGTAGCCCAGGTTGTTTACAAACCCAGTG